>NZ_JBHWZP010000122.1:0-25071 GCF_042728395.1 Streptomyces sp. NPDC060205 | reverse complement strand
GCCCCACGCCAACCACTTGGCGTGGGGCCGTCGGCGTCTCCGGGACGCGGGGAGGCTTTCAGGGGCGCGGGGGACTGCGCAGTCTTTTGGTCTTTAGGGGCGCGGGGAACGGCGCGGCCGGCCCCCACCGCCCCGCACCCGCCCACCGCCCCGCACCCGCCAAGGGAGCCGCGGCTAGACGGGAAAGCGGCGGTCCACCCAGCGCCACACCAGTTCGAGCACGGCAGCGCCCACCACCGCCACCCCCACCGCGGTCCACGGCATCGTGGCCCCCACCAGCTTCAGCGCGAAGAACGACTGCAGCCACGGCACCACCAGCACCAGCAGGAAACCGAGCCCCATCGCGGCCACCAGGCCGATCCGCCACCACGTGTACGGCCGCGCCACGATCGCCAGCACCCACATCGACACCAGGAACAGCGTCAGCGTCGCCGCGCTGGTCTCCGCGTCCAGCGCCCCCTCACCGGAGTAGTGGTGCCGGGCGAGCAGGTACGTCGTGAACGTGGCCAGCCCCGCCACCACCCCGCCCGGGATCGAGTACCGCATCACCCGGCGGACGAAGTGCGGCTTCGCCCGTTCCTTGTTGGGTGCGAGCGCCAGGAAAAACGCCGGCACCCCGATCGTCAGCGTCGACAGCAGCGTCAGATGCCGCGGCAGGAACGGGTACTCCACCTGACAGCACACCACCAGCACCGCGAGCAGTACCGAGTACACCGTCTTGACCAGGAACAGCGTGGCGACCCGCGTGATGTTCCCGATCACCCGGCGGCCCTCCGCGACCACCGAGGGCAGCGTCGCGAAGCTGTTGTTGAGCAGCACGATCTGGGCGACCGCCTTGGTGGCCTCGGACCCCGAGCCCATCGCGACACCGATGTCGGCGTCCTTGAGGGCGAGCACGTCGTTCACGCCGTCGCCGGTCATCGCCACGGTGTGTCCGCGCGACTGGAGCGCGCCCACCATGTCCCGCTTCTGCTGCGGGGTGACCCGCCCGAACACCGAGCCCCGGTCCAGTGCCTCGGCCATCTCCTCCCGCTCGGCGGGCAGCCGGCGCGCGTCGACCGTGGCGGAGGCGCCGGGCAGACCGAGCTTGGCGGCGACCGCGCCGACGGACACGGCGTTGTCGCCGGAGATCACCTTGGCGCGTACGTTCTGCTCGTCGAAGTACCGCAGGGTGTCCGCCGCGTCGGGCCGCAGCCGCTGTTCCAGGACGACGAGCGCGGTGGGCCGTGCGCCCTCCTGGACCCGCGGGTCGTCGAGTTCCCGGACGGCACGAGCGAGCAGCAGGACCCGTAGCCCCTGCTCGTTGAGCTGTTCGGTCTCGGCGAGTACGGGGTCGTCGTCGGCGAGCAGCACGTCCGGGGCGCCCAGCAGCCAGGTGGTCACCCGGCCCCCGTCCCCGCTCCCGTCTCCGTCCCCGCCCTCGTCGAAGGACGCCCCGCTGTACTTGCGCGCGGAGGAGAAGGGCAGCGCGCCCGTGCGGCGCCAGTCCGCGCTGTCCGGGTAGGCGTCGATGATGGCCTGGAGGGAGGCGTTCGGGCGGGGGTCGGACGCACCGAAGGCGCCCAGCACCTCGCGCACGTACGCCTCGTCGCCTGCTTCGCCGAGTGGGCGCAGCTCGGTGACGTCCATGCCGCCCTCGGTGAGCGTGCCCGTCTTGTCGAGGCAGACCGTGTCGACACGGGCGAGGCCCTCGATGGCCGGGAGTTCCTGCACGAGGCACTGCTTGCGGCCGAGCCGGACGACGCCTATCGCGAAGGCGACCGAGGTGAGCAGGACCAGCCCCTCGGGGACCATGGGCACGATGCCGCCGACGGCGCGTGCGACGGAGTCCTTGAAGTCGTTGTCCTTGCTGACGAGTTGCGTGATGGCGAGGCCGACGGCGGCCGGGATCAGCATCCAGGTCACGTACTTGAGGATCGTGGAGATGCCGGTACGCAGTTCGGACTGGACGAGGGTGAAACGGCTCGCCTCCTCGGCGAGTTGCGCCGCGTACGCCTCGCGGCCGACCTTCGTCGCGGTGAACGCGCCGCCGCCCGCGACCACGAAACTGCCCGACATGACCTGGTCGCCGGGCTGCTTGACGACCGGGTCGGCCTCTCCGGTGAGCAGGGACTCGTCGATCTCCAGGCCGTCGGCCTCGGCGCACTCGCCGTCCACGGCGATCTTGTCGCCCGGCCCGATCTCGATCAGGTCGCCCAGCACGATCTCGGAGGTGCCGACGGAGATGGCGGTGCCGTCCCTGCGGACGGTGGGGCGGGACTCGCCGATCACCGCGAGGGAGTCCAGGGTCTTCTTCGCGCGCAGTTCCTGGATGATCCCGATGCCGGTGTTCGCGAGGATCACGTAGCCGAACAGGCTGTCCTGGAACGGGGCGACGAACAGCATGATCAGCCAGAGCACGCCGATGATGGCGTTGAACCGGGTGAAGACGTTGGCCCGGACGATGTCGGCGGCGGAGCGGCTGCTGCGCACGGGGACGTCGTTGACCTCGCCCCTTGCGACGCGCTCCGCGACTTCGGCCGCGGTGAGGCCCTTCTCGCGTGCTTGGCTCGCGGGCAGGGGGACGGGGTGCACGGGGTCGAGTTCGGCGCCCGCGTCGATGTGCGTCATGTCTTCGACGGTACGGGGGGATATGCGGCTTCACCCGATGAGTACGGCAAGATCCGACCAGCGGAGGAGCGGGGGTGGTGCCGTGGTAGTACACGGCGGCTGCCTACGCCCTTAGGGGGCGGGGCCGGATGTCGAGTGCGGGCCCGTCGTGGCTGGCCGCGCAGTTCCTCGCGCCCCTAAAAGACTGCGCCGTTCCCCGCGCCCCTGAAAGATTGCGCCGTTCCCCGCGCCCATGGGGGGTGCGGCCGGGCGTTGCATGTCGTGGGCGGGGGATCGATGGGGGAAAACCTGGGGCGCAGCCCCGGTTTTCAGGGGCGCGGGGAACTGCGCGGGTCACCCCCACCCGGCCGCACTGGACGTACGACCGGAGACGTCAACCCCTACGGTGCGGAGGACGGCGTGGCGGCCCGGCGGATAGCCGCTTCGCGGCCCCGGACGTACCAGATGCCGATCAAGCCCAGCCCCGCCCCCGCCAGGCACGTCCACATCCACCACAGGTGCCCGTGGTCGTCGAGCCAGCCGTAGAACGGCAGCTGGACCAGGAAGAGGACGAACCAGAGGATCGCTCCGCCCGTGACGGTGGCCACCACAGGCCCCTCCAGCGGTTCCGGTGCCTCGTGTGTCGGTGTCCACTTCGCCATGGGGACAGCTTACGAGCAGGGCGGGAAAGGGCAGACGCCCCACCGGTCTACGCGCGGAGATAGCGCCAAAGCCGTCATATGTTCATACTGAATCTGCCTGACCATGGCCACTTTTGCTCGTACGAAACTCCAAAAAGGTCCTCGATGCCCACCTCGGCCCCCGCCAAGGCTTCCGCGCCCGATGCGCCGGACCCCGCGTCCGCCCACAGCGCCCTCGACCGCTACTTCAAGATCTCCGAGCGCGGCAGCACCCTGCCGCGCGAGATCCGCGGCGGTTTCGCCACCTTCTTCGCGATGGCCTACATCATCGTGCTGAACCCGATCATCCTGGGCAGCGCGAAGGACATGTACGGGCACCAGCTCGACAACGGCCAGCTGGTCACCGCGACCGCGCTGACCGCTGCGTTCACCACGCTCCTGATGGGCGTCATCGGCAACGTACCGATCGCCCTCGCGGCCGGCCTAGGCGTGAACACCGTCGTCGCGCTCCAGCTGGCGCCCCGGATGTCGTGGCCCGACGCGATGGGCATGGTGGTGCTCGCGGGCCTCGTGGTCATGCTGCTCGTCGCCACCGGTCTGCGCGAGCGCGTCATGAACGCCGTACCGCTCGGCCTGCGCAAGGGCATCGCGATCGGCATCGGCCTGTTCATCATGCTGATCGGCCTGGTCGACTCGGGCTTCGTCTCCCGTATCCCGGACGTCGCCCAGACGACCGTGCCGCTGCAGCTCGGCGGCACCGGCCACCTGAACGGCTGGCCCGTCCTGGTCTTCGTCCTCGGCACGCTCCTGACCCTCGCGCTGATCGTGCGCAAGGTGCCGGGCGCGATCCTCATCTCGATCGTCGCGATGACGGTCGTCGCCGTGGTGATCAATGCCGTGGCCAAGGTGCCCTCCTGGGGCCTGACCACCCCGAAGTGGCCCGGCAACCCGGTCGCGAGCCCCGACTTCGGCCTCGTCGGCCAGGTCAGCCTGTTCGGCGGCTTCGGCAAGGTCGGCGTACTGACCGGTGTGCTGTTCGTCTTCACGGTCCTGCTGTCGTGCTTCTTCGACGCGATGGGCACGATCATGGGCATCGGCGACGAGGCGAAGCTGACCGACGCCGACGGCAACATGCCGGGCATCAGCAAGGTGCTCTTCGTCGACGGCATCGCGGTCGCCGCGGGCGGTGCGACCTCCTCGTCCGCGACCACCTGCTTCGTGGAGTCCACGGCGGGCGTCGGCGAGGGCGCGCGCACCGGCTTCGCGAACGTGGTCACCGGCGCGCTGTTCGCCGTCGCGCTCTTCCTCACCCCGGTCGCCACGATGGTCCCGTCGCAGGCCGCCACCCCGGCGCTGCTCGCGGTCGGCTTCCTGATCCTGTCCGGCTCCATCCGGCAGATCGACTGGGCCGACCACACGATCGCGATCCCGGCGTTCGTGACGATGCTGATGATGCCGTTCACGTACTCGATCACGAACGGCATCGGCATGGGCTTCATCACGTTCGTCGTGCTGCGGCTGGCGGCCGGGCGCGGCCGGGACGTGCCGGTCGCGATGTACGTGGTGTCGGCGGTCTTCGCCTTCTACTACCTGATGCCGGCGCTGGGCCTGACCTGATCCCGACCTGGGGTCCGGCCCGAGCGCCGACCCCAGGGACTACGGAACCCCGTAGAACTTCTCCGTCTCCTCGACCGCGGTCTGGAACCGCATGTCGAAGTCATCGCGAATGAGCGTCCGGACGACATAGTCCTGGACGCTCATTCCTCTTTTCGCCGCGTGCTGCCGGAGCCGGTCGAGCAGCTCCTCGTCTATCCGCAGGCTGAGCACAGTGGTCCCCATGGGTACGAGGGTCGCGGCCGGGGCGTGTCCTGTGTCACTTTCCGCACCCGTCTCACTCGTTTGGGTGAAGTAGGGGTCGGTGGGGGCATGAGTGGCCGGACTCACGGTCATTCGCGGGGTGTCGCGGTGGTCTTTAGACAGAGTAATGAGTTATTCTAAAGAACATGCCTGACCTCACCCATGGCGACGATGTTGCCGCCGTGAACTCCCTGCGCTCCGCCGTGATGCGTCTGTCGCGCCGACTCAAGCACCAGCGGGTCGACGAGTCGCTGAGCCCGACCGAGATGTCGGTCCTGGGCACCCTCGCCCGCTGCGGCACGGCCACACCGGGCGAACTCGCCCGCAAGGAGCACGTGCAGCCGCCCTCGATGACCCGCATCGTGGCGCTGCTGGAGGCGAAGGGCCTGGTCCGCCTGGAAGCGCACCCGGACGACCGCCGCCAGAAGGTCGTCACGCAGACCGAGCGCGCAGAGGCCATGCTTGCGGAGAGCCGCACGAAGCGGAACGCGTGGCTGGCCTCCCTCGTCGACGGTCTCGACGAGGACGAGTGGGCCAAGCTCCGCGAAGCCGCCCCCGTACTGGAGAAGCTCGCGCATCTGTAGGCCGCTCCGAACGGCCGGCTTGCCGGCCGTGGGCACCCGCGGACGCCTGTGAGGCAGCACGCACCACCAGCACCACCCGCACCGCACGCACCACGCAAGGAGGCGAACGCCGTTGAGTACGGGACCCGGAGCAGACTCCGCCCCCGCACCTGCCGCCCACAACACCCCGCACACCCCCAAGACCCGCTCCTCGATGTTCAGCTCGCTGAAGATCAGGAACTACCGGCTGTTCTTCACCGGCCAGGTCGTCTCGAACACCGGCACCTGGATGCAGCGGATCGCCCAGGACTGGCTGGTGCTGAGCCTCACCGGCTCGTCCGCCGCCGTCGGTTTCACCACGGCCCTGCAGTTCCTGCCGATGCTGCTCTTCGGCCTCTACGGCGGAGTCCTCGTCGACCGCCTGCCGAAGCGCCCCACGCTGCTCGCCACCCAGACCGCGATGGGCCTCACCGGCATCGCGCTCGCCTTCCTGACCCTGACCGGACACGTCCAGGTGTGGCACGTGTACGTCGCCGCCTTCGCCGTCGGCCTCGCCACCGTGGTCGACAACCCGGCCAGGCAGTCCTTCGTCGCCGAGATGGTCGGCCCCGGCCAGCTGCAGAACGCCGTCAGCCTCAACTCCGCCAACTTCCAGTCCGCCCGGCTGGTCGGCCCCGCCGTCGCGGGCCTGCTGATCACCGGCGTGGGCACGGGCTGGGCGTTCCTGCTCAACGGGCTGTCGTTCGTCGCGCCCATCGCGGGCCTGCTCCTGATGCGCTCCAGCGAGCTGAACCAGGTCGAGCGCGCCCCGCGCGGCAAGGGCCAGCTCCGCGAGGGCCTGCGCTATGTCGCCGGCCGACCCGAGCTGATCTGGCCGATCGTCCTCGTCGGCTTCATCGGCACGTTCGGCTTCAACTTCCCCGTCTGGCTCTCGGCCTACGCCGACGACGTCTTCCACGGCGGCGCGGGCGCGTACAGCCTCTTCAACACGCTGATGGCCGTCGGCTCGGTCGCGGGCGCGCTGCTCGCCGCCCGGCGCGGCACGGCGCGGCTGCGCGTGCTGATCGCCGCCGCCGTGGCCTTCGGCGTCCTGGAGATCGTGGCCTCGCTGGCCCCGTCGTACTGGCTCTTCGCCGCGCTGATGGTCCCCATCGGGATGGCCGGCCTGACCGTCAATGTCACGGCCAACACCGCCGTCCAGATGGGCACCGACCCCGCCATGCGCGGCCGGGTCATGGCGCTCTTCATGATGGTCTTCATGGGCGGTACGCCGCTGGGGGCGCCCGTGGTCGGCTGGATCACCGACGCGTACGGGCCCCGGGTGGGCTTCGCCATGGGCGGAGTCGTCTCGGCGCTGGCGGCGGCGACGGTCGGCCTGGCGCTCGCCCGGGTGGGCGGCCTGCGGCTGTCGGTGGGCTGGCATCACGGGCATCCGCAGGTGCGGTTCGTTCCGCGGGAGCGGGTGTTGGCTACGGCGGCGTAGCCCTCTCCTCCGGGCGGCCGGCGGATCGGGGTGGGCTCGGGTCCGCGGGTGCGGTGCCGGCCCGGTGGGGGCTGGTCGCGCAGTTCCCCGCGCCCCTGAAGGACGGGGCTGCGCCCCTGGCCTGTGGGGCGACCCCGGAGTCTGCGGGTCGGTGGGGGCTGGTCGCGCAGTTCCCCGCGCCCCTCAGGACGGGGCTGCGCCCCTGTCCTCGGGGGCCCCTGAGGGGCGGGGCTGCGCCCCTGCCCTCCGGGGCCCCTGAAGGGCGGGGCTGCGTCCCTGGGCTTGGTCTGTAGCTGGCAGGGTTGGTGCATGAGACTGTTTGCCGCTGTGGTGCCGCCGGAGGATGTCGCGGTTGAGCTCGGTGTGGCGGTCGACGGGCTGCGGCGGTTGCCGGGGGCGGGCGAGGGACTGCGGTGGACCACCCGGCCCGGGTGGCACTTCACGCTCGCGTTCTACGGGGAGGTCGACGAGGGGCTCGTACCGGAGCTGTCGGTCCGGCTGGAGCGGTCGGCCCGGCGGACGGAACCCTTCCCGCTGTCCCTGCGGGGCGGGGGCCGCTTCGGAGGCCGGGCGCTGTGGGCGAGCGCCGCGGGGGACGTACGGACCCTGCGGCTGCTCGCCGACCGGGCGGTGGCGGCGGGGCGCCGGGCGGGGGTGACGCGGGAGGAGCACCGGGCCTACCGGCCACACCTCACCCTGGCGCGCAGCAACCGCGAGTCGGCGGACCTCGCCCCGTACGTGTCCGCGCTGGACGGGTTCGAGGGGCGGGCCTGGACGGTGGGCGAGCTGTGTCTGATGCGGAGCCGGCTGCCGGTGTCGGGGGTGGCGGGGGAGCAGCCGCGGTACGAGGTGCTTGAGCGATGGCCCCTCGGCGGACCCCGAGGCGGAGTCGCCTGAGGGCGGGCGGTTACGCTCGGTGCGTGGACCCGAAGACGCGGAACCGGATCATGGCCGGTGTGCTTGTGCTGATGTTCGTTGTGGTGGCTCTGGCGGCGGCCGTCGGCAGGTGACGCGGTCGCTGCGGGGGGCGGTCGAGGGGGACCGTCGTCGGCCGACGGTCCGCTGTGGTTGGTCGCGCCCCGCGGCGGAGCCGCCGCCGCATATGAACACTGCCCCGCGCCCCTGACGGGCCCTGGCCGGGCCCTCCTCAGGGCGCCCCCGCCGGGGCGCCCATATCCAGGTGACGGCTACCAGGCGAAGGCCTCCGGGGACGGGCCCGGGCCCGGGAAGATCTCGTCCAGGCCGGTCAGGACCTCGTCGCTCAGTTCCAGCTCGACGGCTCGCAGCGCGGACTCCAGCTGTTCGGCCGTGCGCGGGCCGACGATCGGGCCCGTGACGCCGGGGCGCGTCAGCAGCCAGGCCAGTGCCGCTTCGCCGGGCTCGATGCCGTGCTTGTCGAGCAGATCCTCGTACGACTGGACCCGTGCGCGGCCGGCGGGGTCGGCGAGGGTGTCGGCGGCCCGGCCGCTCGCCCGGCGCCCGCCCTGGATCTCCTTCTTGAGGACGCCGCCCAGCAGACCGCCCTGCAGCGGCGACCACGGGATGACGCCGAGCCCGTACTCCTGCGCGGCCGGGATGACCTCCATCTCGGCGCGGCGCTCGGCGAGGTTGTAGAGGCACTGCTCGCTGACGAGGCCGATGGTGCCGCCGCGGCGGGCGGCGATCTCGTTGGCCTGCGCGATCTTGTAGCCGGGGAAGTTCGAGGATCCGACGTACAGGATCTTGCCCTGCTGGATCAGGACGTCGATCGCCTGCCAGATCTCCTCGAACGGAGTGCTGCGGTCGATGTGGTGGAACTGGTAGACGTCGATGTAGTCGGTACCCAGCCGCTTCAGGCTGGCGTCCACCGCGCGCCGGATGTTGAGCGCGGAGAGCTTGTCGTGGTTGGGCCAGGCGTCGCCCTCGGCGGCCATGTTGCCGTACACCTTGGTGGCGAGCACGGTCCGGTCGCGGCGGCCGTCGCCCTGGGCGAACCAGGAGCCGACGATCTCCTCCGTACGGCCCTTGTTCGCGCCCCAGCCGTACACGTTGGCGGTGTCGAAGAAGTTGATGCCCGAGGCCAGGGCCGTGTCCATGATCGCGTGGCTGTCGGCCTCGTCCGTCTGCGGACCGAAGTTCATGGTCCCGAGGACGAGTCGGCTGACCTTGAGTCCTGTGCGTCCCAGCTGCGTGTACTTCATGGTTCACAGCCAACGTGGTCGAGTGCGCTCTAGGCAACACCCCGCTCCGCGGTGAACGACGGGAGCGGGGTGCGGGAGCGGGGCCGGGGGCTAGTCGCCGAACTCGTCGAAGTCCATGTTCGCGATGGCGAGGTTGCAGTGCATCGCGTGTGGGGTCTCCAGGGCCGATATGCGGTACGGCGCGGTCTCCTCCTCCGGGTCGGGGCTCACCGCGAGGAGTGTCGGTTTGGCGCCCTCCATGCTGGCACGGTCGGCGAGGAAGACCACCGGCCATCCGCACTCGCCGGCATCCTCCTCGTCCCCGTCCCCGCCCCCGTTCTCGGGCGCGGTGAGCGCGGCGAGTACGTCGGCGGGGGTCGCGTCCGCCCACGCAGGATCGTCCACGCGGACGATGTCCTCCTTGAGGCGGCCGTTGTCCCCGTCGCTCTCGTCGAATACCCACGGCGTGTCGAGGGCGGCCAGCACCCGCTGCCACGCCTCGTCGTCGCGGTAGTCGGTACGCACCAGCAGCAGGGGCGGATAGTCGGCGTCGGTCTTCGGCAGAACTCGCACGGATCGGCACTCTTTCCAACGGGCGGCGCCAGGGGCCGCGTTGACGGTGATCCGAAGCGTAGGGGGAGGGTCTGACAACGGGGGCGGGGAGCGGGGAGCGCGGCGCGGCCGGTGGCACGGCCGCGCCGGAAAATACCGAACTCGCCGTCCGTGTTCCGGGCAGGATGCCTGCGTGCATCACCTCCTGAGCGGGCTCGCCGCCAATCCGGCCCTGCCGTCCGAGCTGGTCGACCGGCTGATATCCCTCGCGGACGACGACGACGACGTCGCCGACGACCTCGCCTGTCGCGCGGACCTCAGCCGTGCGCAGGCGGTCGCGCTGGTCGAGCGGGTCGAGGAAAGCGCGATGCGGCTCGCGTACGAGGGCCGGTTGACCGCGGCCGACATCGACCCCGTGGCCCGGCCCGACGCGGCCCTCGCCCTGCTCGACCGGGGCGCCGGCCGCCCGGAGTGGGCGCGACTCCTCGCGGCGGACCCGATCCGCGAGCGCCGGGAGAAACTGGCGGCCTGCCCTGGCCTCCCGCCCGATGTGGTGGACGCCCTCGCGGCGGACCCGGACGTACGCGTGGTCGCCGAGCTGGCCCTGTGGACGACGGCCCCGGACGTGACCGCGAGGCTCGCGACGCATCCGCACGCCGAGGTGCGCCGGTCGGTGGCGGCCAACGAGGCGACCCCGCCCGCCACGCTTGCGGCCCTGCTCACGGGAGCGGGACAACCGGCCGCGCGCCACTGCCTGGTCTGCGACCGCGAGGAGATCCCCTTCGTCCACGATCCGCAGTGCTCGCGCCCCGACTGCGATCTGCCGGCCGGTGCTTCCTGCGACGGTTCCCACGAGTCCACCGGTCACCGCACGTGGGAGGCGGCGCTCCGCAACCCCGCCACCCCGGTCGAGTCGGTCGCCGTTTTCGCGGACCACCCGTCGATGCTGCTGCGCTGGGCGCTAGCCATCCGCCAGGACCTGCCCCGGCAGGCGTACGTGCGGCTTGCCGCGGACCCGGCTCCCGGTATCCGCGCCGACCTCGCGGAGAATCCCGCGCTCGACGAGGCTCTGATCCGGGTGATGGCCGACGACCGCGACCCGGCGGTGCGCCGCGCGCTCGCGCACCATCCGCGTGTACCCCTCGACGTACTCACTCGCCTGGCCGGAACCGCTAAGGCGGGCAACACCCTGCTGCCCCGCATCGCCGCCGCCTCACCGGCCGAGATCGAGGACCTGGCGTCGTCACCGGACCCGGCGGCCCGCATGCTCGTGGCCCACCGACGGGACCTACCGCCGGGGATACGCGACCGGCTGGCCGACGACCCCGACGCGAAGGTGGTCAAAGCCGTGGCTCCCCACCCCGGCCTCAGCGAGGCGCAGTTGCGGGCCATGGTCGAACGCCACGGCGTACGTGTCCTGGCCAAGGTGGCGACCAATCCGGACGCGACCCCGGCCCTGCTGGAGGAACTGACCCGGCACGAACCACCGGTGCAGAAGGCGTTCCGCGAGATAGCCCGGCATTCTGCGGCGCCCGCCGCCGTGCTGCTCGCCTGCCTGGCGGACCGGCAGGCCCGACCGATAGCCGCCGCTCACCCGGCTCTCCCGCCACCGGTCATCACGGAACTGCTCACGGACACGGACTGGCAGGTGGCGGAAGCGGCGGCGTCGAATCCGTCCTTGCCGGTCGCGGTGATGTCGGATCTGGCGTGGCATCGGGCCTGACGGGTCCGACGGGTCCGAGGCGTCTTCGAGTTCGGAGCTCACCGGGCGAAGATTCAGGCGACCAAATCCTCGTCAGTCGTCGCGACCACTTCCGTACGTGGCCGCGTACGGGAGGAATGCGGTCCATGCCGCCGGGGCGACGGTGAGGGTGGGAGCGGCAGAGTTTTTCGAGTCGCGGATGTGGATGGTGGGGATCGTGGGGAGGGAGGTGGTGGTCTGGGGTATGGCTATCTCCAGGCATTCGCCGCCCTGGCTGCCGCTGTAGCTGCTTTTGAACCACTTGAGGTCCGTGTTCATAGTGCGTCCGCCACTCGTTCGATCAACTTCGTCGACTCCTCGGGGCTGAGTGCCTGAGCTCGCAGAATGCCATACTGCGCGAAAAGGTCCCCCAGGTTGGGCTGTTGGTCCACGAAGTAGCCTCCGCCCGGGCCCTCGACGTATGCGAGTCGGTCGCGCTCGGCGGTCTCCACCAGAATCATCGGCCCGTTCAGACCGGCGTGGACCTCGCGATCGTGCGGCATCACCTGGATCCCGACGTTGCGCCGTTGCCCGAGTTCAAGCATGTGGCTCAGCTGCTCTTTGAGAGCCGCGGGGCCGCCCAGAGGTCGCGTCAGCGTGTGCTCCTCCAGTACGAAGTCGACGAGCGGCGCGGGCTTGCGCTGCAGGACTTTCTGACGTTCGAGGCGGGCCGACACTCGGGCCTCGACCTCGTCGTCCTCCAACGGCGGGCAGTGACAGTTGAAGATCGCCCGCGCGTATCCCTCCGCCTGGAGCATCCCGGGAACCACATGGTTCGCGTACATGCTGATGGCGGCGGCCTTCGCTTCCAACTCGGCGTAGTCCTCGAACCATGTGGGGAAGCGACTGGTCTGCAACTGTTTGCCCGCCGCGAGAAGTGCACCTTGTGCACCTAGTGCCTCATCCGCGGTCGCGACGAGTCGTCCCTTGGGAGGCCGTTCACCTCGCTCCACCATTGCCACTTGGGACTTGGAATAGCCGACCTGCCCACCCAACCCCTCCAGGGTCATCCCGGCCCGTTCGCGGAAGAACCGCAGCAACGAGCCGAACATCTCCAGGTTGCTGGAGCTCTGTTCACTGGTGTGCACAACGACCTCCCCAAGTGCACAGACGTGCACGGACCCCGCGTAACCCTGGTCACAGTATGTGAGCGGCCGTAAGCATTTGCTCCATGAATTCGGAAACCGCACCGGTCAGGGTGCATCCCTGGATCCCGGCCTCCGGCCACGGCCTCCGTCATGCCGGTATCCACTTCGACGCCGTACGCATCGCGGGCGTCCTCGCAGAGCAAGTGGCGTACGAGCTCATCCAGTTCACGGACTTTCAGGCCGGCCCGATCGTCCGTGGGTCAACGGGATGCAGGTACATGTACTTCCTGTTGCCCCCGCAAAGTGCCACCGGTCGCCGCTGGCCGAGCGGCGTGCGGGCGCTGGGCCGGGACGCGCGGGGCTGGGCGTATGTGGGGGTGCCCGCGATGGGCGGGCTGACCTGGCCGTTGGACTGGCGGTCGGAGCCGACGCCCGAAGTGCCTTTCGTGGAGGCGGGGTTGCTGGCGGAGGTCGTGAGCCGCGTGATCAGTCATGTACCGTGATCGCGACATCACACTCTGTGTGCGCTCGCATGCGGAGCGGTCCCCGGAGGTGCTACCAACACCACCCGAGGACCTTCACTGCCAGTGGAAGACCAAGGTCCACCAGAAATGCTCCGCCATGCTATCGCGCCGGTCCGGCGCTACACGAAGGCTTCACACGACGTCGTACGGCACTCGCGTCTCAACAGCGACGCGAAGATCCTGCTGCTGTACGTGCAGGGACTGCCGGAGGGCGCCGACCCCAGGCCGCTCAGCGAACACGCGGGCAGGCTGGGCATGAAGGGCCGGGCCTACCAGAAGGCCAAACAACTCCTCGCCGAATGCGGCTACTTGCACGAGTGGCGTGAGCAGGGCGCGCGGGGCCGCTGGGTCACGGAACAGCTCCTCGCCAACGTCACCCTTACGCGTGAGGAGGCGGCCGGGGCCCGCACGGGGGAGGCGGTGGCCGTCGCGCCACCGGTGCCACCGAGTGAGCGCCCACCGACGGTCGGCGGACCGAGTGAACGGACGGTCGGTGACTCTCCCCCAAAAGAAGAAGAACAAGAAGAGAAGAACCTTCCCCACCCCCCACCCGAAGACCACACCGGAGGTCAGACGCCGCCCGATCTCGCGGAGGCGGAGGGCGTGTTGCTGTCCCTGCGGTATGTGAACCGGGATCTGCTCCTGGGAGTGCGCGAGGCCAGGCTGCTGGCGGGCGCGGCGGCGGAATGGCTGCGCAGAGGCGTCACGGCGGCCGACCTCCGCCGCGCCCTGACGACGGGCCTGCCCGCGGACGGCATCCGCTCGGCCGTCGGCTTCCTGCGCCACCGCCTGCTCCAGAAACTCCCAGCGGCGAAGGTGCTCACTCCGGCCCCGCAGCCGGAGCGGCCCGCCGCCCCGCCCCGCCAAACCTTGGTGACCTGCCCGGGCCCAGGCACCGAACACGTCTTCCGCCCCCGCTCCGACGAAACCCACTGCCTCCGCTGCCGCACGGCCGCCGCGTACGAGGCGACACTCCAACCGCTCTCGCGCACGCTCTCCGCCCAGTGGCGGACGCGTGTAGAAGAGTGCGTCTCCGGTGGGTAGCGCGTCATACGCTGCTGCCGCAGCGGAGAAGGCGGCCTCGAAGAGGAGCAGGGACATGGCGGCATGGAGCGACATCGTTCAGGAGGCGCGTGAGGCCGTGGGCTTCGGCGGGCAGGTGGTTCCGCGCAACCTTGAGGGCATCCGGGCCGCCGTCCGCCCCGACCGGCTGCCGGACCTCGACGCCGAACTGGCGACCCTCTCCGAGGGTTCCGCCTTCGAGGCGTTCCTCGACCACTGGTGGACGCAGGCGCTCGTCGACGCCGCCCCGGACGTCGACGCCCAGGCTCTCGCGATCGACTTCGCCGACCTCGCGACCGCGCTGCGAGCGAAGTCGACCGACGGCGGAACACTCACGCAGGCCGAGGTCGAGGACATGCTGAGGGGCAAGGCCTCATGAGGCTCACGATCATCTGGGAACCGGCTGCGGCGGCCGGCCTACGACGCCTCAAGTCGCGCGACGGAGAGGCCATCAAGCCCCTGGTCCAGGCGATCAACGCCCTCGCCCTCCAGCCCGAACCGCCCGAAAGCAGCAAGCTCGGAGGCACCGACCTGAGACGGCTGCGGGTGGGCGCGTACCGGGTCACGTACGAGATCGATGGCACACGAGTGGCGATCAAGGTGCTGATGGTGGGGCGGACACAAGTCTGACTGGCTCGCTCGGCGGCCCACAACAGCCCTGTTGGTCAAAGGTGTTGGTTATCAAGCGGCTTCGGCAAATGTCAGTGGCATGGGTCATGATGTGCGCCACGGATTCAGTCGGGGGGCGTCTGGTGAGGACCCGTGCTTTCAGATGGGCAGTGTCGGTGCTCGTGGGCCTGCTGTGCGGGCTCATTGCGCCGGAGGCAGCTCGGGCGGCCGAGCCGACGCGGGGCGATGCCTGTGAGAGTGCCCGGCTAGCCGAGGCGCGGGTCAGCACCTCGGTGGAGTTTCAGCACGACGACCGGACGTACACCAAGGTCGTCACCAGGCTGACGGTCGATGTGCCAGCGAGTTGGCCCCTGGCGCAGGATCTGCTGCTCAGCGAGGACAGCCGTCGGTACATCAGAGCCATGGCCTGCCTCACCAGGAGTGAGCAGAAGAAGCAGCAGCGGCACTGGGCGGAGTGGCGGGTCGGCAACCCCGTGGTGGTGTCGAAGGGCGGGCGCGTCAAGGTCGTCGACAAGGCGCACTCATGGGTCGACCAGTACCGGTCCGACATCGAGGTCGGCGTGTGGAGCGTACGAACCGGCGCCGATCGGTGGCTCGTACGACTTCAGGCACCGCCCGCGCTTGCCGGTGCCCGGTGGGAGCGGATCACGGCGGACCCGGGGGCGCCGGGAGCCGAGTCGGCGAAACCGAAGCCCTATGTGGGACAGGGAACCACAGCTCTTGTATGGCGTCCCGAAGCCGTACGACAGCAGAAGAAGGCAGCAGCGAAGACGACAGAGGCGGCGAAGGGCGAGGCTGAAGAGAAGGTTTCCTCGCGTCGACAGAAGGCGGAAGAGCCGTCGGTGCCGTCTGTGACCGTCTGGCTCCGGCCCTCGTGGCAGCGTTCCTGGGCCGCGCAGAACAGCAGGCTCATAGCCTTGGGTATGGGGACGGCCGGCAACTGGCTGTGGACGATCGTCGTTTCTGCCCTCTTCTTGGTCGCGGCCCGAGGCTATGGAGCGCGTTCCACCACGCCCACCGACAGGCAGCGACGTACTCGGCGCAATCTGATCGCGTGGGCCTGGTGTGCCGTAGCCGTTACGGCAGTGACACTCGCGGACGACCTGATCGACCCGTACGTGCAGCGAAGGAGAGACGGTCGGTGGCTCGACGAGTGGATCTTTCACGGTCACGGCTTCGCTCTGACGGTCGTCGTTCTGCTGCTGCTCCTCGGCAGGCCGCCGCAACGAATCTGGACCGCGGTCGGCCTGCTGGGCCTACTGCCGCTCGCAGAGATGAAGTGGCCTGAGCAGTTCGATCTGCGTCCGTTGCGCCCTCAGCCGATGGAATACGTCTATACCGCCTCGGACAAGGCGCTCGCAGCGCAGACGGCCTCCGCCTGCTGTGTCATGGCGATGACCCTGCTCGCTCTCGTCGCCGCCGCCTGGCGGCTCGCCACCGACGGACAACTACTTCCAGAGAGCCGCAAGAACCCTGGTGCGGACCGGGTCCTGCGGCTGCGCATGGCCCTGCCGGCTGTCTTGGGGGCGACCGTGATCATCGCTGTGTGCGCCGCGTTGACGCATGAGCGCAGTTGGCAGCGCGCCACCTGGTTGAGCGACCCCATGGATGCTGACTACGGCAAGGACCACCGGAGCAACCTGCTCTGGGACGCGATGTGGTCCGTTTCCAACGGGCAGGACTGGATCTGCGGAAATCTGTGGATGCTGAGCGCGGTGGCCGCGTTGGCCGCGCTTCGTACCTGGCACATCTCCTCCGCCCTGTCGCCGCTGGACAGAGCCGGTGACAGGGCTGAACGGCTGTTGTTTCTCACCTTCTTTCCCGTTGGGGTGGGGATGGCCGGCGGCTATCCCCTGGGCGTCCTTCTTCCCGTAAGCGTGTGGATACCCCTGCACATGCTGGCCCTCTACGGGGCAGTCACCCTGTTCGTCCGCCGCTCCGTCCTGGCGCAGCCTCTCGCGAAGTCCAACCACTCTCTCGCCGCGATCCTGGATGTCGGCGTCCGTATCGAACTGCTGTCCAGGGCCCGCACATATCGCGAGACCCATGCCGCTCTGCGCCGTCTCGACCAAGGCCTTTTCGGTGACCAACCCCCAGTGCGGGAGGACGAGGAAGCAAACCTGAGTGATCTGCACGACTGGCCCGCAGGCGGCGTATTGACCACCTCCGACCGGCTGCCGCCGAAGGTGTCCGTGGTGGACGCGGCTCTGGCGCTGGGGCCGCGTGACACCTGGTGGGCCAACGGCAGCAGGGCTGCCCGCCTGGCACTGATACCCGGGCTGCCGGCCGCCGCCCTCACCACCTGGGTGTGGACGGTCCGGGGGGAAGCGTGGGAGTCCACCCTTTCCGATCAGTTCGGATTCCCGGGCATGGTGCTCATCTTCATGTACTGGATGGTCACTTGGGCCGGGGCCGGGTTCGTGCTGGGGGCGTTGTGGCGGGTGCTTCCGGGGCGGCGCGGAGCGGTGAAAGCGATCCCGGTCACGCTCGCGTTCGCGCTGCCCGCCGGGCTCGATGCCCTGCTCTCCTGGTTCACCGGTGAAAGCGTCAGCAACCTCGCTCTGCACGTCTCGGCAATGCTGTTCGTCCTCACGGTCACCGGAATCGCGTTCGACCTCGATACGTTCCAGGGCGAACGACGCTACTGGCAGAGCCGTCTCGGGCTGCTGCTGTCGGTCTACCAGATGCGCTACTACTCGCTGCAGGTTGCCTACCTGATCGCCCAGATCATCGCCATGATCAGCATCTGGCAGTTCTTCGCGGAACCCACTGTGACACCGGAGCCTGCGGAGAGCAAGTGAGACAGCCCAGGCCTCGTGGAAGGCCGCAGTCAGGAGTCCGAGGCGTTGAGGTGACGGCGGAAGGCCTCACGAGCGGCTGCCATCGTGCGGCTGTGGGCCCGACCGGCCGCCTGGTAGTCCGGTGTCGGTACCGTGGCGCCGGCCGCGGGTACCTCGCGGAGGTCACGGAGCGAGGCGTACGCCGCGTCCACCGCGGACACGACCTCGTCGGTCGCGGTCAGGACCACCCGCTCCCGTGCCTCGTCGCAGCCCGATGCCTGGAACACCTGCCGGATGCCGGCCGCTCTCGCCTGCGGGCTCGGATGCTCCTCGTCCGCAGCCAGTCGCATCGCCTCGTGGGCCCGGCGGAAGGAGACGAGGCAGTCCACGAACAGGTTCCGCAGGTCCTGCAGCCTGGTGTCTTTGGTGGTGCGCCGCCAGCGCACCTGTTCACCGATGAGGGTGGCCCCCACCCCCAGCACGGCCCCCAGTCCCGTCCCGATCAGACTCGACCACTCCACGGCCGGAGATGGTGCCACGCGGGCACGGGGTGCGGAACCCGTTTCGACGGGCCGGACGGGTCCGGGTTCAGCCCCGGGGGAACTCGGCCGTCTTCAGCGTGAGGTCGACGATCGTGTTCGTCATGTCGATGTCCGCGCCGAAAGTGACGGAGAGTTCCGTGTGGTACTCCCCGTCCTTGGGCTGGGTGTAGAGGTGGCACTTGCCCTGGTACGGATCGACGATGAGATAGACGGGGACGTCGGCGACGGCGTACGCGGTCTTCTTGGGGCCGTAGTCGTTGGGGGCGGTGCCTTTGGAGATGACCTCGGCGACGAACTCGACATCTTGATAGAGCCAATGGCCTGTAGAGTCCTCCTCCGCCCCTTCGCGCAGCTTCACCACGTCGGGGCAGAAACCGTTCTCGTGACCGGGGAAGTCGATCCGCACGTCGGACAGTGCCTCGACGTCCATGCCGAACCTGTCCTCCAGAGCCCTGGTGATCCTCCGGATGATGTGCCAATGGGCGCTTCGCTGCGGCGTCATGAAGACGTCACCCCCGACGATCTCAACCTTGATTCCCTCGGGGACGGGCATCCGCTCAAGCCGCGCGAACCACTGGTCCAGGTGCTCGATGTTCTTGTCAGCCATCTCGATCCTGTCTTCCAGGATGGTCATCGTGGCGCTCCTCCCCGGCTGCCCTCGGACGAGTACAACCGCGCGGTACAACGATACGCACGGTGACCAGGAGACCGGTGGATCCGGTCAGGCCGATTCGGCCAGGTGGGAGGTGTAGGGGGCGCCCACGCCCCAGGCCTGGTGCATCGCGTCCGCGTACGCCGCCGCCAGTTTGTGTTCGCCCGACGCGTTGGGGTGGGTGCCGTCGTACGTGTCCGTGTGAATGTCGTAGCCGTGGGGGAGTGAGGCCAGGAGGAGGGGGGAGCCCGGCTCGTCCAGGTCCGCCGTCGTTTTGGCCAGGAGGTCGTTGAAGGCGGCGACCTCCCGGGCGAAGGGCGCGTCCGTCTCCGCCCTGATGTTCGGGATCACGGGGAGGAGGGCCATGGAGATGTGGGGGTTGGCCGAGCGGGCTGCGGCGACGAACGCGCGGACGTTCTCCGACGTCTGGAGCGCGTTCGTGTAGAAGCCGAGGTCTATCAGGCCCAGCGAGACCAGGAGGACGTCCGCCCGCGACACCCGTACCGCGTCGGCTATCAGCGGGCTCAGGTGGTACCAGCCCTCGCCCCAGCCGGCGAGGTGGGCGCGAGGGAAGTCCGGGTCCGGGTCCGCGTACTCGTACGAGTCGGCCGCGCCCGTCGTCTTGTCGTACAGGGCGCCCCGGGGGCCGACGATCTGGAACGGGGCCCCGTGCGTCGCGCGCAGGTGCTGCCACATGCGGTAGCGCCACGTGTGTTCGCCGGCGCTTCCGATCGTCATGGAATCACCGACGGGCATGAACCTGAGCATCCGCTCATGATGGACGATCACCGGCACAGGCGGGGTCCGACGGGATGTGAAGCTGGACACGCGCCCGCCGAACCGGCGGCGGGGTGGCAGGCTGGGGGCATGCGTCGCTCGTTCGTTCTCCTTGCCGGGGCCCTGCTCGCCGGGGTGCTCGCCCTGCCCGCCGCATCCGCTCCCGCCATCGCCGCCGCCGACGGCGACGGATCGGACGGGTCGGAGGGTTTCACCATCGAGGACCCGCGGATCACCGAGTCCAGCGGGCTCGTCGCTTCCCGGGCCCACCCCGGCGTCTACTGGACCCACAACGACAGCGACGACGGCGCCTTCCTCTACGCCGTCGACAGCAGGACCGGCAAGACCGTCGCGACCGTCACCATGACGGGCGTCGGACGGCCCCGGGACGTCGAGGCCATCTCCATGGGGCCGAACGGCCATCTGTACGTCGGCGACATCGGCGACAACCTCGGCGGCACCTGGGACCACGTGTGGATCTACGAGCTGCCCGAGCCGAAGGAGCTCAAGGACCAGACCGTCCGCGCCACGCAGTACGACGTGAAGTACGCGGACGGGGCCCGGGACGCCGAGGCGCTGATGGTGCACCCCAGGACCGGCCGGGTCTACATCGTCTCGAAGAACGAGGACGGCGGCGGCCTGTACGAGGGGCCCGCCGAACTGTCCGCCTCCGGCACCAACACCTTCAGGCGCACCGCGGACATCGGCCTCTGGGTCACCGACGGCGCCTTCTCACCCGACGGCAAGCAGCTCGCCGTACGCGGCTACTTCGGCGGTATCGCGTACAAGTGGAACAACGGGAAGCCCAAGCGGCAGGCGCAGTTGAACGTGCCGTTGCAGCGGCAGGGCGAGTCGATGACGTACACGCCCGACGGATCCACCCTGCTGTACGGGAGTGAGGGCAGCGGGAGTTCCGTCGAGGCGGGGAGCGTGCCGGGAGGCGGTTCGGACGGCAAGTCCTCCTCCGGCGGCGGCAGTTCCGCGGACGGCGGCGACGACGGGGCGAACGGCAACTTCAAGATGGGCGCCATTGCCCTCGCCGTCGCCTTCGCCGTCGTCTACGGACTGAAGCGGCTGTTCCGGCGCCGCGACTAGACGAGGGCGAGGCCGAGGCCGAGGGCGAGGGCGAGGCCGCGGCCGGGGCTCCGGCGGCCGGGCCCCGGCCACCGGCTTTGGCTACTGTGCACGCGTGACCATCGACCTGATCCTGTTGCCGCGTGTCGCCTGTCGCGGGCAGGAGGTCACCGCGCCCCGGCTGCGGGCCCTCCTCGCGCTCCTCGCGGGCGACCCGCGCACGGGATGCAGCACCGAGCGGCTGGTGGCCGGGCTGTGGCAGCCCGACGAACTGCCGGAGCGGCCCGGGAAGGCACTGCAGGTCCTCGTGTCCCGGGCCCGCGCGCACCTGGGCGCCGACCTCGTCGTCAGCACCCCGGCCGGATACCGGCTGGGCCTCGCCGAGGACCGGGTCGACAGCTCCGCCCTGCTGCTGCACGCCGCCGCGAGCGCCGACCGGGCCAGGGCCGGCGACCACGCGGCGTCCCTGGCCGCCGCCGACGCCGGGCTCGCGTTGTGGCCGGGCACCCCGGACCAGGACGGCGACCCCGACGACCCGGTGGCCGCGCTGCGCGCCGAACGCGCCCCCGTCCACGGCACGCTCGTCCGCGCGCGGGCCCTCGCCCTCGCCCGCCTCGGACGCCACGCGGAGGCCGCCGAACCACTGGCCGCCGTCGACGCCGGGCAGCCGCGCGACGAGGAGGTGCTCGCCGAACTGCTGCGCGGCGAAGCGGCGACGGCGGGCCCCTCCGCCGCGCTGACCCGCTACGAGGCGTACCGCCGTGAACTGCGCGACCGGCTGGGTACGGAACCGGGCGCCGGACTCAAGTCCGTACAACGGGAGTTGCTGCGCGGCGAGGAACCCGTGGTCAGACACGGCGTGCCGCACGAGCCGAACCCCCTGCTGGGGCGCGAGGAGGACATCGCCGCGGTGGGGCGGCTGCTGGCGGCCTCCCGCGCCGTCACCGTCGTCGGCCCCGGCGGCCTCGGCAAGACCCGGCTCGCGCACGCCGTCAGCCGCCGGGCCGAACAGCGCGTCGTGTACTTCGTGCCGCTCGCCGCCGTCACCGCGGACGACGACGTGAGCGCCGAGGTGGCCTCCGCGCTCGGCGCGGGCGAGGGACGCCACGGTGCCATGGCCGCCCACACCGCGGCCGGCCCGGTGTCCGGCATCCTCGGCGTGCTCGGCTCCGGACCCGCCCTGCTGGTCCTCGACAACTGCGAACAGGTCGTCCGGGGCGCCGCCGACCTCGTACAGGCGCTGGTGTCGTCCTCGAAGGACCTGCGGGTCCTCGTCACCAGCCGGGCCCCGCTCGGCCTCACGTCGGAAGCGGTGTACGCGCTGCCGGAACTCGGACTCGACACCTCGGTCGAGCTGTTCACCCAGCGGGCGCGGGCCGCCCGGCCCGGTGTGCAGCTGCCGCCGGACGCCGTGGCCGAGCTGTGCCGCCACCTCGACGGACTGCCCCTCGCCGTGGAACTGGCCGCCGCGCGGGTACGCGTCCTCACGGTGCAGGAGATAGCCCGCCGCCTCGGCGACCGCTTCGCGCTGCTGCGCGGCGGAACCCGGAACGTGCCCGAACGCCACCGCACCCTGCACGCCGTCGTCGACTGGAGCTGGAACCTCCTCGACGAGGAGGCCAGGGCCGCCCTGCGCACCCTGTCCGTCTTCCCCGGCGGGTTCTCGGGCGAAGCGGTGGAACGGGTCCTCGGCGAGGACGCGCTGTTCCTGCTGGAACAACTGGCCGGGCAGTCGCTGCTCACCGTCACCGACACCCCGGTCGGCGTGCGCTTCGCCATGCTGGAGACCGTACGGGAGTTCAGCGCGGCCCGGTGCGCCGAGGCGGGCGAGGAGGAGAGGGCCGTCGGCCGGTTCCTCGCCTGGGCACGGGACTTCGGAGTCACGTACCACGACTGGATCTTCGGCCCGGAACCACGCACCGCCTGGGAGCGGATCAGGACCGAGCAGGACAACCTCGTGGCGGCCCTGCGGTACGCCCTGGCCCGGGACGACGGCCCCACCGTCGCCGCCCTCACCGCCGTCCTGACCGCCCTGTGGTCCACCGGCTCCAACTACCCGCGCCTCGCCGCCCTCGCCGCCGACACCGGCCCGCCCCTGTCGCACTACCACCCCGAACCCGCGTACGTCGAAGTCGCGCGCGCGGCGGCGGTGCTGTGCACGGTGAGCGTGTTCATGGGGTACGGCCCCGTCGCCGTACGCCAGCTCGTCACCCTCCGGCGGCTCCCCGCGGCCCCGCCGGACACACTGCTGCGGGCCATCGCGGTGGTGCTCGGCGCCGTCCCGGCGATGCGGGCCCCCGACTACGACGTCCTGCGGGAACTGTGTGCCGACGAGCGGCCGCTGCTCGCCGGTGTCGCCGAATGCGCCGCCACCTACGTCTGGGAGTACGAGCACGACATCGACCGCGCGCTCGCCTCGGCCCGCCGGGTCATCGAAGCGCTCGCGCCGGTCGACAACCCCTTCCTCCAGGTCCTGGGCCACGCCCGGCTCAGCGAGCTGTACCTCCAGACGGAGCGGGGGGACGCCGCGTACGGGCATCTCAAGGCGGCACTGGAGGCCCTGCCGCGGCTCGGCGACGCACACGACTCCATCGGCGTACGCGGCGGCCTGGTCCTCGCCTGTCTGCAGCGCGGCGACCCCGACGAGGCCGAGCACTGGCTGCGGCAGGCGGAGGCCGTCGGCATCACACGGAACGACGACTCGTACAACGCCGACTACGGTGCCCGCGCCGAGATCGCGCTCGCCCGCGGACTCACCGAGGTCGGGCTCGGCCTGTGGCGCGGCGCCGTGGACGGGGTGACCGGCGCGGGCCCGATGCACGACGGCGATCCCTTCCTGGACCGGTGGGTGCTGCAGATGCAGTCGGCGGCGGTGACCGCGCACGCGTACGCCGGCCGCCTCGAACTCGTCGCGGAACCCGTCGCCCGGCTGCGGCAGGGACTGCGGACCATGCTCTCCGTGCCGGCCGGCTCGCCCATGGACCTGCCCGTCCTCGGGACGGTGCTGCACGCCCTCGGCGTGGCGGGGATCGTCGCCGGTGACGTCGCCGGTGACGTCTCCTGTGACGGGTCGGGTGACGTCTCCGGTGACGTCTCGGCCGTCCGGATGGTCGCGCTGGCCGAACGGCTGCGGGTGCTGCGCGACTACCAGCCGACGATGTCGGCGGAGCGCGCCCGGCGGGTGGCCCGGGAAGCCGACGGGGCGGCGTACGCCGACGCGGTGTCGGAGTACGCCGCCCTGGGGCGGGACGAGTTGCGGGAGGCGGCCCGCGCGGTCATGGCGCCTACTCGGGGTCGCGGTTGAAGCGCGCCGTCGACCAGCGGTAGCCGAGCACGGTCAGGCCCACGCACCAGGCGACCGCGATCCACCCGTTGTTGCCGATCCCGGTGCCGAGCAGCAGCCCGCGCAGGGTCTCGATGGCCGGGGTGAAGGGCTGGTACTCGGCGATCGGCCGGAACCAGCCCGGCATGGTGTCGGCCGGGATGAAGGCGCTGGAGACGAGCGGCAGGAGGATCAGCGGCGTCGCCATGTTGCTGGCGGCCTCGGGGTTCGGGCTGGCCATGCCCATGCCGACCGCGATCCAGGTGAGGGCCAGGGCGAACAGCGTGACCAGTCCGAACGCCGCAAGCCACTCCAGGGCCGTGGCGTCCACGGAGCGGAAGCCGATGGCCACGGCGACGACACTGACGAGGACCAGGCTGGCGAGCACCTGCAGCACGCTGCCCGCGACGTGCCCGATGAGCACGGAGCCGCGGTAGACCGCCATCGTGCGGAAGCGGGCGATGAGCCCTTCGTTCATGTCCATGGACACGGAGATCGCGGCCCCGATCACGGTGCTGCCGACCGTCATCAGCAGCAGGCCGGGGACGACGTACGCGATGTAGTCGGAGCGGTCGGCGCCGGTGCCGAGGCCCGCGCTCATCGCGCCTCCGAAGACGTAGACGAAGAGCAGCAGCAGCATGATCGGCGTGAGCAGCAGGTTGAGGGTCATGGAGGGATAGCGGCGTACGTGCCGCAGGTTGCGCCACAGCATGGTCTTCGAGTCGCGGGCGGCGAGGGAGAGGGTGCTCATCGGACGGTCTCCTTGGTCTGGTCGGACGCGGTGGTCTGGTCGGAGGTGGTGGTCCGGCTGGTCCGGCCGGTCTGGCCGGGGACGGTGGTGTCGCCGGTCAGGGCGAAGAAGACGTCGTCCAAGTCGGGGGTGTGCACGGTGAGTTCGTCGGCCTCGACGCCCGCGGAGTCCAGCCAGTCGAGGATGGAACGCAGTTCGCGCTGGCTGCCGTCGCTGGGGATCTGCAGGGCGAGTGCCTCGTCGTCGCGGGCGGCTTCGCGGAGCGCGGCGGCGGCGGAGCGGTA
>NZ_JBHWZP010000121.1:0-25073 GCF_042728395.1 Streptomyces sp. NPDC060205 | reverse complement strand
GGCTCCGGCCTGTCCGAACCCGTGTCAGATCCGCACGACGCGCCACCGGTTGTCGGCGGACCCGTCGTCGGGCGACTGCACGGCGAAGGCCCCGACGGCGGTGGAGTTGCCCGCGATGCCGAGCAGTTTGCCACTGTTGCCGTTACGGATCTTGTAGGTGCCGTCGCCCTGGTCGAGCAGCGTCCACAGATGGTCCGCGGTGCCGTTGTCCGCCCACTGCAGGACGCTCGCGTTGTCCGCGGTGGACATGTCCCGCACCCCGAGGACCTTGCCGCTGTTGACGTTACGGATCCGGACCGCCGCCCCGTCCTCGATCAGTTCCCAGTCGTGGTCGGCGGTGCCGCTGTCGGTCCACTGGAGGGCGAGACCTCCGTCGGCGGTGGACATGTCCTGGATGCCGAGGACCAGACCGCTGGCGGCATTGGCGAGACGTACGTACGCGGGGGCGACGCCGCTGGTGTTCCAGTAGACGGTGTAGTTGAAGCCGTGTGCGTCGTGGAAGGGCCCCAGGTCCACCGTCGAGCCGTTGGCTGTCGCGGTGAAGGCGAGTGAACTCGTGCTGCTGCGCGTGATGGTGTCGGTGTCCAGCAGCGGCAGCCCACTCGGTGTGCTGTCGCCGTAGTCGCCGGCCAGCACGACCGGCCCGTAGGTGACCGCGGCGGTGCCCGCGCTGTCGGGGGCGGGCCGCACGACGACCCGCATGGGCAGTCGCACGGTGACGGTGTCGCCGGAGGCCCAGGACCTGGTCAGGGTGGCGTAGGTGCCGGGGGTGGCGGTGATGTCCTGCGCCACGCCGTTGACACTGACCGTGGCCCCGGTGGTCCAGCCGGGGATGCGGATGCGCATGGCCCACGTGCCGGCGGCACTGCCGGTGACCTTGAGCGTGGTGGTGTCACTCGTCGGGAACGTGGTGGTCTGGGTGACGGTGATCCCGCGCTGCGACCAGGTGAGCACCGACGGCACGAACAGGTTCACGGTGAGCGTCGAGCCGCCGTCGTGGAAGTAGACCGAGTCCATCAGCCGCGTGTGCGTCTCCACGCCGGTGCCCTGACAGCACCAGAAGCTGTTGTAGTCGGTGCTCCACGTGCCGCCGCCCCAGGCCGGACCCACCCCGCGCCGGCCGCCCGGAGCGAGGGGGGTGAAGTAGGTGACGTGACCGTGGGCGTCCGCGGGGTTCTGCTGGCCGATCATGTGGTTCAGCCAGGCCTGCTCGTAGAAGTCGAACAGCTCGGCCCGGTTCGGCGTCACGGCGAACAGGTCCCGGGTGAGCTTGAGCATGTTGTACGTGTTGCAGCTCTCGCAGGTGTCCTGTCTCAGGTACGAGGCGATCGCGTGCGGCGCGCGGAAGTGCTCGGCCTGGCTGTTGCCGCCGATGGCGTAGGTGTGCGAACCGACGGTCATGTTCCATGCGTTGGTGGCGATGTCCCGGTAGCGGGTGGTGCCGGTGGCCTTGTACTCGCGCAGGGCGCCGATCCACTTGGGCACCTGGGTGTTGGCGTGCAGTCCGTCGAGCTGGTCCGAGTTCGCGGCCAGCGGGGTGAACACCGCGGTGTGGTCGAAGCGTTGGGCGGCGGTCAGCCAGCGCGCGTCGCCCGTCTGCTGGTAGAGGTCGCACAGCACGTCGTTCATGCCGCCGAACTCCACACCCAGCATCGTCTGCATCTGCTGACCGGTGAGCCGGCCGGTGCGGGTGTCGACCCAGCCCGCCAGGGCGAGCAGGACGTCCCGGGCCTGGGTGCTGCCGAGCAGACGCCACACGTCCAGCAGCCCGGCGAGCGTCTTGTGGATCGTGTAGTACGGCACGTTGCCGTTGCTCAGGGTGCCCTGTTCGAGGGCGGTGAAGTCCGACTCGGGATAGCCGCAGAGGTATCCGGTACTGAAGCCGGCGGCGCTGTTGTTGGCCTGGCACTTGGCCAGCTCCGCCACCGTACGGACCGCCTTGTCCCGGGCGACCGTGTCCCCGGTGACGGCGTACAACTGCGCCCAGGCGGTGAGGAAGTGCCCCTGGACATGGCTGCGGAAGGGGAAGTCGGGCGCGTCCCAGCCGCCGTTCGCGCTCGCGCCGGCCGTGGAGAGTTTGTGGTTGGCGCGGAAGACGTACAGCAGCCGTTCCACGTCCACGAACCGCAGATAGGCGGCCGTGCGGTTCTGGTTGTCCAGCCACCGGCTCGCGGTCAGCCGCACCTGACCGAAACCGAAGGAGTACGCGGAGACCCCGATGTCGGCGCGGGCGGGAGGGACGGCAGCCTGAGCCGCGGAGGTGCCGACGAGAGTACCGCCCGCGGAGGCGGCGACCGTGGCTCCTGCCGCTTGCAGGAGGCGTCGTCTGCTGAGCGAAGAGGACATCGTGCACCTTTTCCAGATGGTCGGCGGGCGGGGGACTTGCGGGCGGCTCACCCGCGCACACTGTGCACTGCTGTTCGTGGTATCGAACACTGGTCGGCACTTCGACAAGCAGGGATGATAGGCGCGCGAACAACACCGTCAACACCCTTCGTGCCGCGTTTTCCGTCGAGGACCGTCAATTCGCTTCCCGGGGTGCTGACTTCACACGGCACACGGCACGGGGCACGGGGCAGACATGACGACGTCCTCCTGCATCCCCCCCGCACGGCGGGGATGCAGGAGGACGGGGTGGGCGTCAGGTCGCGCTGGACCTCGGGCAGGTGCTTACGCGCCGACCTTGTTCACCAGCTCCACGAGCGCGTCGGCCGCCGGGCCGGAGGAGGCCGGGTTCTGTCCGGTGATCAGCAGGCCGTCCGTCACCACGTACGGCCCCCAGTCGTCACCCTTGGAGTAGATCCCGCCCAGACGCTTCAGCTCGTCCTCCACCAGGAAGGGCACGATCTCGGTGAGGCCGACCCCCTCCTCCTCGGAGTTGGCGAACCCGGTGACCTTCTTGCCCCGCACCAGCGGCGTACCGTCCTCGTTGACCGTGTGGCGCAGGACGCCGGGGGCGTGGCAGACCACCGCGAGGGGCTTGCCCGAGCGCAGGGTCGTCTCGATCAGCCGCGCGGAGTGCGCGTCCTCGGCCAGGTCCCACAGCGGGCCATGGCCGCCGGGGTAGAAGACCGTGTCGAAGTCCTCGGCCGACACCGAGTCCAGCCGCACGGTGTCGGCCAGTGCCGCGGTCGCCTCCGCGTCGGACTCGAACCGGCGGGTCAGATCGGTCTGGAAGTCGGGCTCGTTGCTCTTCGGGTCCAGCGGCGGACGGCCGCCTTCGGGGGAGGCCAGCACGATCTCCCAGCCTGCCTCCTGGAAGCGGTAGTAGGGCGCGGCCAGTTCCTCCAGCCAGAACCCGGTCTTGCGGCCGGTGTCGCCGAGTTCGTCGTGCGAGGTGAGTACGACAAGAACCTTCATGTCTGCCTGCTCCTTGTGGTCGAGCGACCGATTAGACCGGTCGTCTAGAGGTGGTCAAAAAACGAGGAGAGTGGTCGGGGTGGTCGGGCCTACAGGTGCAGCAGCCGGCGAGTCATTGCCGTCGTGGTGTCGAGCGGTGCGGGACTGCGGTGGATCTTCGCCATGACGCTGGCGCCGAGCCACATGTCGTAGAGGACCTGAGCCGTGCTGCGGGGGTCGCCGTCGAGGGTGACCGATCCGTCCGCCAGGCCGTCGGTGATCGTCCGCTCAAGACGGTCGACGATCGCGTCCGTGCCGTCCTTGAGGACCAGTCGCATCGGCTCCGACAGGTCGGACACCTCGGCGCCGAGTTTGACCGCGAGGCACTTGCCCTGGCAGTCGTCGAGGCTCTGCGTCTCCCGCCACTGCTGCCAGTAGGCCGTGAGCCGCTCGGCGGCCGACTGGCCGGGCCGTGCGAAGACGCGGTCCATGTCCGCCACGTACTCGTCGAAGTAGCGGCGCAGCAGTGCCTCTCCGAAGGCGTCCTTCGAGGTGAAGTAGTGGTAGAAGGAGCCCTTCGGAACACCTGCCTCCGCGAGCACCTCGTTGATGCCGACCGCGGAGTAGCCCTTGTGGGCCATGATCCGCTGGGCGGCGTCAAGGATGTTCCGACGGGTGTCGGCGGTGCGTGCGGTGGCTGGCATGTCGGTAACCGTAGCGCATGATTAGACCAGTCGTCTAGTCGATCGGAGGGTCACGGCGCCGCTGCGGTCATGAAGGCGGCGATCCGCTCCGCGACCACCACGGTCGGGAGCGCCGGGGTGGCCCGCGGGATGTCGGGGAACACCGATGCGTCGGCGATCCGCAGCCCCGTGACTCCGACGACCCTGCCCTGATGGTCGACGACCGTCGTCGGATCGGCGGGGTCGCCCATGGCGCACGTACCGGCGGGATGCCAGTAGTGGGAGTGGTGACGCCTGATCCAGTCGTCCATGCCCTCGTCGTCCGGCGGGACCGGCTTGTGCAGGGGAGTGCCGAGGTGACGGTCCATGCGGGGCAGTACGTTCTCGGCCGTCCAGCGCAGACCGTGTCGGACACTTTCGAGGTCGGCGCCGGCCGCGTCGCTGAAGAAGCGAGGATCGACGATCGCCCGTTCGCCGGGCGCCCGTGACGCGAGCCGTACGGTGCCGCGCGAGCGCGGGCGGAGCTGGCTGACGGGCAGGATGCACCGCCAGCCGTACTCCTGCGCCGGATCGGGCTCCATCCACGGATACACGTGCAGGTCGTACGGTCCGTCGGAGACGGGGGAGCGGAGTTTGACGACGCTCTGCTCCTGCGGCAGCCAGCCGCCCCCGGAGAACTCAGCCAGATCCCGCTGCAGTTCGGCGGTGCCGGCGAACTCCAGCAGGGCCGCGGGATGGTCGTGCAGGTTGGCGCCGACCCCCGGGCGGTCGCTGACCAGCGCGATGCCCAGGTCCTCCAGATGGGCCGCGGGTCCGATGCCCGAGCGCAGCAGGACCTCCGGACTTCCGTACGCGCCCGCGGCCAGGACCACCTCCCGGGCACCGACTCTGGAGGTCCGGCCGTGCCGGGTGACGGTGACGGCCTCGACGGCGCCTTCGCGGAAGTGGATCCGGTCGACCAGCGCGTCGGCCGCGACGGTGAGGTTCGGCCGGGCGCGCTGCGCGTCCAGGTAGCCGAACGCGGTGTTGATCCTGGTCAGATCGCGGACGTTCACCGGCGCGCAGCCCACGCTCTGCGAGGCTCCGAGATCGTCGAGGTCGTCCAGGGCCGGTATGCCCGACTGCCGGCAGGCGCGGATGAACTCGCGCTGGAACGGCTGGATCTCCTCCTCGCTGTAGCGGCGGAACCGCAGCTGCTCGGCGGCGGCCGTGAACAGGGGAGCGAGGTCGGCGGCGCCCCAGCCCGGACAGCCGGCGGTGGCCCAGGCGTCGTAGTCACCCGCCCAACCGACGCTCTGGCTGCAGCCGTTGTGTGCGGAACAGCCGCCGATGACCCGTGCGCGGTCGTACGCCAGCGGCTGTCCGGCCGCCCCCGTGCCCTCGTATCCCCAGTCGTGCGTCGTGGGCAGTTCGGCCGCGTCGAGGAGCTCCGCGGGCCAGTCGCCGTCCGTGAGCGGGCCGTAGTCGGGGCCGGCCTCCAGGACGAGCACCGTCCGTCCGGCCGCGGCGAGCCGTGCCGCGATGACACAGCCGGCCGTGCCTCCGCCGATCACGACGGTGTCTGTCTGCTCCGGCAGCGGTCTCATCGAATTCATTGGGGCCTTTCGGGTTCTTCCGTGCTGTCGGGAGTGCCGTCCGGAACACCGTCGGGAATCGGCTCGCTGAACGCGTGGACCACGCCGAGATACGCGCTCGCCTGGACGGTCCACCCGTCACGGTCCGTCCGCTTGGGAATGTCGGGATGGGTGCGCGAACGCAGCAGATAACCCACGGACAGGGCCTCGATGGCCCAGATCAGGTCCTCCATGGTGCGGTCGGCCTTCAGGCGTCGGCGCGCGTACCGCAGCAGAATGCCCAGCAGGTGGTCCGTCGCGTTGACATAGCGTTCGTTCGCTCCGGCCTGGGCGTCCCGCACCATGTCGACCGGGGCCAGCGCCCCCAGTCCGAGGGCCAGGAACAGTTCAGGAGACGCGCTCGTCCAGCGGAAATCGGCCTCGCTGATCTGACGGAAGATCTCCTCGGGTGCTTCTCCGTCGGCGACCAACTCGAATGCGAGCGCTTGGATCTGCCCTGCCCCGGGTGTGGCGATCTCGTCCATCACATGGCTCATCAGTTCCCGCTGGAAAGCGGCCTGATCCTGCCAGATCTGGTAGAAGGCGCCCGTCGTCAGTTTCTTGTCGTCGGGGTTGCGCCGGTTCACCTCGACGAGGACGTCGGAGATACGGATGTCCGCGAGGGGATTGTGCAGCTTCGCCGACTCGGGGCGTGTGCGCTCGATGGCGAGGTTCGTCGCCGCGTCGAGCAGCATGGCTCGGGTCTCCTCGCGGGGGCGGTGCCGGCGTTGAGGACGCTTGGGGCCGGTCGACTTCGTGCGCGTCGACTTCGTCGCGCCATCTTTCGGGGTATCCACCATGCGGCCAGCGTACTCCGTATCGCGAGATCGTAAGAATTTTACCATCGGGGGTCGCCGTTCCGTCGGGGCTGTGAGGACCGACCCGGACCTGCGCGTCAGCGTCATCACGCGTCGATCCACTCCGAGGTGTCACGGGCGAAGAAGTCGGTGAGCGTCTCGCGGCGGACCACCTCGCGTGCCTCGCCGTCCGCGCAGAAGACGACCGGTGCCTTGAGCGCCCCGTTGTAGTTGTTCGCCATGGTGTGGCAGTACGCCCCGGTCACGGGTATCGCGACGACATCGCCGACCCGCGGTGCGCGCAGGGTGACGCCGGAGCTGATCCGGTCGCCCGACTCGCAGTGCCGCCCCACGATGTCGACGCGTTCACCACCGCCGACCCGGTCGACCAGGGTGGCCTCGAACCGCTGTCCGTAGAGCGCGACTTCCATGTTGTCCGCCATGCCGCCGTCCACGGCGACGGTGACGCGGTCACCTCGTTTGACGCTGACCACCCGGTACAGGGTCACCCCGGAGCGGGCCACCAGACTGCGGCCCGGCTCGATCATCAGCCGCGCGGAACCCGGCAGATAATGCCGGGCGGTCTCGATGATGGCGCCGATCCATTCCTCCGGCTCGGGCGGGTGGTCGGTGTAGGTGTAGCGCGCGCCCAGGCCGCCGCCGAGGTTGTAGGTCTCGAACTCCCCGAGACCGGCCAGGGCCCGGACCGCGGCGGCGAACGGCTCCACATCGAGGATCTGGCTGCCGACGTGCGTGTGCACTCCGGCCAGGCGCAGGTGCGCACTGGCCCGGATGCGCTCGATCGCCCGCGGCACCTGGTCCAGGGGGAGGCCGAACTTGGAGCCCTTCTGCCCGGTGGACACCGCCTCGTAGGTGTCCGCACGGACCTCGGGCAGTACACGTACGAGGACGTCCTGACGGGCGGCCACCGAGTGCTCCAGCGCGCGTTCCAGGCGGTCGATGTCGTCGAAGTTGTCCACCACGACCAGGCCGACGCCGGCGGCCACCGCACTCTCGATCTCGGCACCGGTCTTCGCGTTGCCGTGCAGGACCAGATTGCGGCCCTCGACACCCCCGCGGAGCGCGGCGGCCAGCTCACCGAGCCCGGCCACGTCCACGCCGACCCCCGCCTGCGCCATCAACCGGTACGCGGCCACGCACGGAAAGGACTTGGAGGCGAACACGAGCCGAGAGTTCGGCCACTCGGCGCTCAACGCCCGCCGGTAGCGCTGGATCCGTGCGCGCAGGCCCGCCTCGTCGACGACGTACGCGGGGGTCGAGAACCGGTCGGCGACCTCGGACAGGGCGACGCCGCCGACGGTCAGGCCGCGGTCCGCCTCGACGGTCGTCCCCTCGGGGAACAGCTCCAGGATGTCGGGGTTCACGCCCATGCGAGCATCACATGCTTGATCCGGGTGTAGGCCTCCAGGCCGTACAGGGACAGGTCCTTGCCGTCGCCGGTCTCCTTGAAGCCACCGTGCGGCATCTCGGCGGCCGTCGTGATGTGGGTGTTCACCCAAGCGACACCGAAGTCGAGCGCGCCGGTGACACGGAGGGCGCGGCCCACGTCACGCGTCCACACGCTGGACGCGAGACCCTGGCGTACGCCGTTCGCCAGGGCGATCGCCGTCCGTTCGTCATCGAAGGACTGCACGGTCAGCACGGGACCGAAGATCTCCTCCTGGACGATCTCGTCCGCCTGCTCTACCCCGGTGATGACGGTCGGCTCGAAGAAGAAGCCAGGTCCGGCCTCCACTTTCCCGCCGGCGGCTGCCAGGGCGGTGCCGCGCCGGCGCTCGACGAGCCCCGACACCCGTTCCAGCTGGGCCCGGCTGATCAGCGGGCTCCTGCCGTCCCGGGTGTTCCCCTGCTCCACGAGAGCGAACGACCGGGCGTGGTCGGCCAGGGCCCGTACGAGTTCGTCATGGACGTCGGCGTGCGCCAGTACGCGCGACGGAGCGGTGCAGTCCTGGCCCGCGTTGTAGAAGGCGGCCTCGGCGATCAGCTGCGCGCAGTGGGCCACGTCGGCGTCCTCGAAGACCAGCACGGGCCCGTTGCCGCCCAGTTCGAGGTGCGTGCGGCGCAGGTCGTGGGCGGCGGCGCGTGCCACCTCGCTGCCGGCGCGGGTCGAGCCGGTGAGGGCGACCATGTCCGCGCGCGGATGCCGGGCCACCAGCTTGCCCGTCTCCCGGTCCCCGCAGACGAGGTTCACGCAGCCCGGTGGGAGGTGGCGTCCGCAGATCTCGGCGAGCAGCAGCGCGCTGGACGGGGTGGCCGCATCGGGCTTGAAAACCACCGTGTTGCCCGCCGCGACGGCCGGAGCCAGCTTCCAGACCGCCGTCATCAGCGGGTAGTTCCAGGGGGCGATCGCCGCGATCACACCGACCGGTTCACGCCGCACCATGGAGGTGTGGCCCGCCACGTACTCCGCCGCGGCGCGCCCCTCCAGCATGCGGGCCGCGCCGGCGAAGAACCGGAACTGGTCGATGATGGGCAGGAGTTCCTCGGACCGGAAGAGATCGGTCGGCTTGCCGGTCTCCCCGCACTCGGCGGCGACGAATTCGTCCGCGCGTTCCTCCATCTCGGCCGCTATGGCGAGCAGCGCCGTCTGACGTTCCCCGGGCGTGCTGTGTCTCCAGGCCGCGAAGGCCGCGGCCGCCGCGTCGAAGGCGGCGTTCACTTCGTCGGCCCGGGAGACCACGGCCGTGCCGCGGACCTGTCCTGTACGCGGATCGGTCAGGGGCGACCGCCCGGCGGCGTCGCTGCGGGCGCCGTCGATGAAGTTGACGACGTGATGGGCGTGGGCGGCGCGGTCGCCATTGGCGGCTCGGTCGGCGTACTCGGCGTGTTCGGCTTGGTCTGTCATGCGGGAACTCCTGTCGTACTGCTCGTGCTGCTCGTACGTGGAACAGTGGTCGGTACCGCCGCGAACACCGGTCGGTCCTGTGGTGCGAGGAGGCGGCGGCGGCCGGTCAACCGGACCGCGACTCCACCAGCGCGCCGTCCATGTAGACGGCGTCGATGCGATGGGCCAGGCAGCTGAAGTCGGAGGCGTCGCCGGACACGACGACCAGGTCCGCGCGCTTGCCGGGCTCGATGCTGCCGTACCGGTCCGAGACACCCAGCAGTCGGGCGGCGTCCAGCGTGGCGGCACGCAGGACCTTCGCGGGGCTCAGGCCGCCCGCCGCCATAAGCTCCAATTCTTCCAGGTTGCGGCCCGGAGCGAGCCCGACCGCGTCGGTGCCCATGGCGATGGTGACGCCCGCCTCGCACGCCTTCTTGAAGGAGTCGAGGTGGGCGTCGGCGACCTCGCGGGCCTTCGCGAGCGTGGCGTCGGTCAGCCGGGCGCCGCCCGCAGCCGCCTCCAGCACACTCTTCGGGGCCAGCAGGGTGGGTACGAGGAACGCCTCGTGTTCGAGCATCAGCTCGATGGCCTCGTCGTCGAGGAAGATGCCGTGCTCGATGGACCGCACTCCCGCCCGCAGCGCGTTCTTGATGCCGACGGAGCCCTGGGCGTGGGCCATCACCGGCAGACCCGCCGCGCGTGCTTCGACGACGGCGACGGTCAGTTCGTCGAGAGCGAAGTGCGCGTGGTGCGGGTTGTCGCGCGGCGACATGACTCCGCCGGAGGCGGCGACCTTGATGACGTCGGCGCCGGCCCGGACGACCTCGCGGACCGCCTTGCGCATCTCGTCGACGCCGTCGACGACCCCACGGGGCCGCCCTGGATGGGCGATCCTGTTCTCGACGCAGTTCCCTGAAGCCAACCAGCCGTCCGAGTGCCCGCCGGTCTGGCTGAGCATCGAGATGGCGATCTGCAGCCGGGGCCCGTCGATCAGACCGTCCTCCAACGCCGTCTTGACGCCCAGGTCGGCGCCCGCCGCGTCCCTGGCGTGCGTGATCCCGATCCGGCGCAGGGTGCGCAGATGCCGGGCGGCCTGGAAGAACGGATAGGAGAACGGGGTCTGCAGCCGGTCCACCGTGTCGATGCTGCCGATCATCACGTGGACGTGGCAGTCGATGAGACCCGGCAGCAGGGACTTCCCCGCCAGGTCCACCTCCACATCGCCGTCCAGACCGGTCCCTACGTCGACGATCCGGGAACCCTCCACGACCACGTCCCCGTGCCGCGGCTCCGCGCCTGTGCCATCGGCGACGAGACCGCCCCGGAACAGGACCCGCCGCGGGCTTGCCGGACGCTCGATCGAACCCATCGTGCTACCTCCGTGTGCCGTGCGAACTTCTGGTCCCCGACGACTCCGGCTCCGGCTCCGGATTCGGTTCCGGACTCGGCTCCGGCTCCGACTCGGGGGCATGGACATCACCGATGTCCATGCCGAGGAGCAGTGAGCCGAGGGATTTGCCGTGCGTGTCGAGGTTGAGGCTGCGGGTGACCCCGCCGTCCAATGCGCCGTCGAGGACGAACTTCAGCGCGCCCAGGTGCGGCAGCTCGTAATGCCGGACCGCGCCTTCGCCACCTTCGAGGAAGGCGGAGAAATGCCGCTGGACCCTCTCGGCGGTCACGAGTTCCCTCAGGAGGGGGAAGTCCCGTGCCTCGTAGGCGATGACGGTGATGTCCGAGACGTTTCCCTTGTCACCGGACCGGGCGTGGGCGAGTTCGTGCAGGAGCATCTAGACCTCCGCGAACGTGACCGACGGTGTGACGTCGGAGCGGGGCAGGAAGACCGACGCGATGGCGATCCGCTCGGTGACGGAGGTGACCACACCGCCGCCTCCGGCGGGGCCGTTGAGCCACATCGCGCTCACCTCGTGCGCGATCCGGCGGGCCCGGTCCTCGGAGTCGGTCCGGGCTGCGACGCGGACACGGACCTCGTTCAGCTGTTCAGGATCACCCGTGCCGAGACCGAGACCGAGACCGAGACCGGGATCGGGACCGCCTCGGGGACCGGGACCGAGGCCGCGGCTGACGGAGTCGACCCCGATGAGTTCATAGCGCGCCGCCCCTGAGGTGATGCCCTGCTTCTCGATCCGCGCTCGCAGGACGTCCAGTGCCAGCCGGGCCCGGGGCAGTGCGTTGGGGCCCGCGTAGGAGATCTGGCCCTCCCCGGTGAAGCCGTCGCGGTAGCCGACGGAGACCTTCAGGTCGTCCGGGCGCCGCCGGCCACGAGCTCCCCGGACCAGCACGGTGTCGTGGCCGGACTCCTCGAACCGGACCTCGGAGAAGTCGGCCACCACATCCGCCGACGGATACGCCGAGGGATCGTGCACCTCGTAAAGCAGTTGTTCCGTGCACGTGGCGGATGTCACCAGACCGCCCGACCCCGGCACCTTGCCGATCCTGAAGGTCCCGTCTGCGTGCACCTCGGCGATCGGGAAGCCCAGCTCGGCGAGACCGGGAACGTCCTTGTATCCCGGGTCCGCGAAATAACCGCCCGTGACCTGGGCCCCGCATTCCATCAAGTGCCCCGCACAGGCGCCCTTGGCGATCAGGTTCCAGTCGCTGGTGTCCCAGCCGAATTCATGGACAAGAGGTGCAATATAGAGCGAAGGGTCCGCAACTCGGCCCGTGATCACTACATCGGCGCCCTGGCTCAGAGCGTGGGTGATCCCTTCGCACCCCAGGTAGGCGTGGGCCGACACCACGCGGTCGCCGAGGGAGCCGACGGTTCCCTCACGCTCCAGGAGCGGGAGATCGGGTCGCTCAAGGATGCGATCGAGTACGTCGTCGCCCGTCACCACGGCGACCGACAGCCCACGCAGTGCCCTGGCCCGCGCGAGCCCGGCGACGAGCGCGCCCGCCGCCCGCGGGTTGGCCGCGCCCATGTTGGTGATGACGCGGATCCCCTGGCGCGCGCACTCCGGCAGGACGGCCGCCATGCGGTCGGGGAGCCACGGGTTGTATCCGCGGGCGGGGTCGCGGCGCCGCTCCAACTCCGCCAGGGCGACCGAGCGTTCGGCCAGGCATTCGAAGACGAGGTACTGGATGTCGCCGGATTCGACCAGCTGCACGGCGGGCTCGATGCGGTCGTCGGCGAAACCGGCGCCGGAGCCGATGCGCAACGCGCCCCGCTCACTGCCTGAAGCCTGAAGAGTGACCATGTTCGGAGTGTACATACATTTTTTGTAACTGATAATATTTTTACGAACTTCGACCCGAGGAGTAGTCATGTCCCCGACCGACATCGGATCCGACCGGGCGATCACCCAGGCCGTCGAGGCCATGGAGCTGGTGCACAGTGCCGATCTGAGCCCGGACGGCACGCTCGTCGCGTGGTCCTCGTCCTGTATCGAGGGGGACGCCGAGCGGCGCGGGCTGCGCCTGAGCGAGGTGGCGCAGGGCCCCGCCTCCGCAGCCGCCGCCTCCGCAGCCGCCGCCTCCGTCAACGCGCACTCCGTCGCCGTCGAGTTCGGCGACAGCGACCACACCCCCCTGTTCTCGCCGGACGGCAGCCGTCTGGCGTTCCTCTCGCAGGACGGACCGGTCACGCGCATCGTCCTCGTCCGCCCCGCCGAGGCGCCCGACTTCGCGTTCGAGGTCCTCGTGGACCCCGAGGCCCCGGACCGCTCGGTCTTCGGACGGCCGACGTGGAGTCCGGACGGCCGCCGTATCGCCTATGCGGGGACGCGGCGCACACGCGTGCCCGGGATGCCGTACCGGATCACCCGCGTGATCGGTTGGGTGGACGGGCTCGGCCTCGTCGACGACGCGACCGCGGACATCTTCGTCGTCGACCTCGACAAGGGGACGCACACGCGGCTCACGGGCGACGAGTGGGTCAACAGTCAGCCCACGTGGTTGCCGCCCTCGGGAACCGCCGTCGACGGGGACGGCCGGCCGTCGTCCTGGCGGATCGCCTACCGTGCGGGCCTCGGGCCGGACCAGTGGCAGCAGGGCGTGGCCGCCGTCCGCTCGGTGGCCGCCGACGGGGCGGAGGCGACCCCCGTCGAGCACCTGCGCGCGCTCGACATCTTCTCCGTGAGGGCATTGGACGACGGACGGATCGCGGTGACGTCGTCCGGCTCCAAACCGCACTCCGTGGGGCAGTTGTGGACACTGCGGGCCGGCGACGGTACAGCCGCGGACCCCGCGCCCTGGCCGCGGACCGACCGTGCCGCGGGGCTGGACCTCGATCTCAACGGCGATGTCCTGGGCGACATAGCTGTTCCGTTCATGGACCCCGACGCGAGGGTGCTCCTGCACGCGGGGGACGCCGTACTGCGCGTACAGGTCGAGGACCGTCTGGAGGTGCACCGGGTCGCCCTGGACGGCGAGCCGAAGGCGGATCCGGTGCTGGCGGGCACGGGCTGCTTCTATCCGCTGGCGGTCGCCGGGCAGCGCCTGCTGTACGGCCACGGCACGCTCACCGCCCCGCCCGACCTCTGGCTCCGCGACCTCGACACGGGTGACGACGTACGCGTCACCGACACCGCGGCCCACAACCGGTCCTGCACCGTGCCGTGCACGGTCACCACCTTCCGGGTCCCCATCGGAAGCGGCTCCACGGTCCAGGCCAAACTGCTGCGGCCCGCGAGCGCCGTCGGCGCGCTGCCGACCGTCCTGCTCATCCACGGCGGCCCCAGATCGGCCTACGGGGAGGCCTACGTCACGGACGCCCATGTCCTGTGCGGCGAGGGGTTCGGGGTCCTCATGGTGAATCCCCGCGGCTCGCGCGGCTACGGAACGGACTTCGCCGACGCCATCATCGGCGACTGGGGCGACAAGGACTTCCACGACCTGATGGCCGCGGTGGATTTCGCGGTGGCCGAGGGCTGGGCCGATCCGGACCGGCTGGGGGTCTCCGGACTGTCGTACGGCGGCTACATGTCCAGCTGGATCGTCGGCCACACCGACCGGTTCAAGGCCGCCGTGATCGAGAATCCCGTGACCAACTTCTGGAGCATGTACGGGACCAGCGACGTCGGGCTCAGTTTGCTGCCCGCGGTGCTGGACGCGCTGCCGCAGACCGACTTCGAGCGCTACCGGCGGCTGTCGCCGATCACCACGGCCCACATGTGCACGACGCCGACCCTGTTGATCCAGGGCGAGGCCGACCACCGGTGCCCGCCCGAGCAGAGCAAGCAGTTCTATTCGGTGCTGCGCCGGGCCGGCTGTGTCGCAGAGCTGCTGATGCTGCCGGACGCCTCTCACGAAGGGGCGATCTCGGGACCTGTGCCGTCCCGGCGAGCGCAGAACGAGGCGCTCGTCGACTGGATGGTGCGGCATGTTCAGGGGCGCGATCAGGCCCTGCAGGGCGGCGCGGACTGCTGACGTGTCGATCCCGAAGCCGCAGGGCCCTGCTCGAATCCGCAGGTCGGACGGTAGATGTTCATGCGAAGTCCGCCCCGTCGGCACCCGCTTTTTCCAGCCACCTAGACGAGTGACGGAACCCGGCGTAGATTGAGAACGTCACTTGGTAGATAACTTACGAAACTGCGAGGGAAGTTATGCGCAAGTCGACAGCCGGGGCCACCGCGTGTTGTACGGCGCTGCTGGCCACCGCGCTCCTCCTCAGCGGATGCAGCTCCGGCGGTACGGACTCGGCCGCCTCCGGGACCGCATCTTCACCCGCGAAACGGGGCGGCTCGCTCTCCATGTCGCTCAGCAGCGCGATCGACACCTGGAACCCCCAGAAGGCACTGGCGACCCAGAGCTACCGGGTGTTCCCCCAGGTCTACGCCTCGCTCCTGCGTTCCACGCCCGACGGCAAGACCCTCCAGCCGGCCCTGGCCTCGTCCTACAAGGCCAACCCCAGGACCAAGACGCTGACGTTCACCCTGAGCCCGGACGCCAAGTTCAGTGACGGCAGACCCGTCACGTCCGCGGACGTCAAGTTCTCGGAAGGCCTGTGGAGCAAGGGAGAGCTGTACGGCAGCTACTTCTCCTCCATCAAGTCCGTGGACACGCCGTCCAAGAACACCGTCGTCTTCCACCTCTCCGAACCGGACGAGACGCTCCCCGCCGTCCTGTCGACCGCCAACGCGGCGATCTTCCCCGACAAGTACGGCGGCCGGAGCGCCGCCGCGTACTGGAAGAAACCCGTCGGGGCAGGGCCCTTCATGATCAGCGGTCAGACCGTGGGACGGTCCATCGCCCTCACCCGCAACCCGCACTACTACCGCTCCGGCCTGCCCTACCTCGACAAGGTCGACTACAAGGTCGTCGCCGACGGGGGACAGCAACTCCTGCAGTTCCAGAGCGGCTCCCTCGACGTCGTCAACGGCGTGGAACTCGAAGCGGCCGCCCAGTACCCCAAGAACAACATCGTCCGCGCGCCGTCCACCGGCGTCAGCGTCCTCACCATGAACACGAAGTCCGGGCCCCTGGCCGACGTCCGCCTCAGGAAGGCGATCGCGCTGGCCATCGACTACCGCAAGCTCGTCCGCGGCGGATACGTCGGCGAGGCCGGCGTGGCCACATCCTTGCTGCCGCAACAGGTCCCCGGCGTCACCAAATGCCCCAAGTGCACCTGGTCCACCACCGACGTGGACGCCGCGAAGAAACTGGTCGACGCCTCCGACTACGACGGCCGGACCATCGAGCTGATCGTGCCCAGCGACGGCGGCCCCGGAAAACTCGCGGCCCAGGCACTGACCCCGATGCTGGCCGAGGCGGGCATCAAGGCCACCGTCAGTCCGCTCCCGACCAGCTCCCTGATCGACGACCTGGGCAAGGGCTCCTTCCAGCTCGGCATGGTCACCTACAGCGCACTCGCACCCACCCCCATCGACCCCCTCGGCTTCCTCGGGGCGACCGGCATCGTCTTCTCCCAGTCCGACCCCGGCCCGGCGAACAAGGCACTGGCCGCCGTCCACGCGGCGAGCGACACGTCCGAAGTGACCGCCGCCGTACAGGACTTCGAAGCGACCGCCAACGCCACTCACGCCGTGCTTCCCCTGGCCGTGCCCAACGCGCTCGACGCGGTCGCCGACCGCGTGCAGGGCTTCGTCCCGGCGCCCTACCAGGCGTACTGCGCGGATGAGTTGAACATCAGGAGCTGACCACCGTGTCCGGCGCTCTCCAAGGAAGGGAGGGAGTTTCGTGGTAGCGATGAGAACGGTGCTCGCCCGGCTGATCCAGCTGGTGCTCGTCCTGCTCGCGGTCACCCTGGTCGTGTTCGTGCTGACCCAGATCGCGCCCGGCGACGCGGCCAGGCTGCGCCTCGGACCACGAGCCTCGCCCGAGGCGGTGAGCGAACTGCGCCACCAACTGGGCCTCGACCGCAGCCTCCCGCACCAGTACCTGGACTACGTCACCAGAGTCCTGCACGGCGACCTCGGGACGTCGATCGACGGACAGAGCGTCAGCGGCGTCATCGGCCAGCGCATCGGAGACACCCTGTGGCTCCTGCTCGGCACCCTGGTGCTCGCGGTCACGACGTCACTCGTCCTCGCCTGGACCGCCGCCTGGTTCAGGGACCGCCCCGTCGACCACGTGATCAGGCTCGGCGTACTCCTGGCCCTGTTCCTCCCGGCGTTCTGGGTCGGCTTCCTGCTCGTCAGACTGGTGGCCATCCCCACCGGCTGGTTCCCCGTCGCGGACCTGGGGTCGAGCCCGGCAGAACTGCTCCGCTCGCTGGTCCTGCCCTCCGTGACCGGCGCGATCATCCTCACACCCGTCCTGGTACGGAGCCTGCGGTCCAGCCTGATCGACGTGCTCGACTCCGAGTACATCGCGGTCGCCAGGTCCCTCGGTGTGGGCGGCCCCACCCTGATCGTCCGGCACGTGCTGCGCAACGCACTCGGCCCGGTCCTCACCCTCCTCGCCCTCAACGTCGGCTACCTCTTCTTCGGAGTCGTCATCCTGGAAGCCACCTTCAACATCGCCGGCCTGGGCAGCGCACTGGTCGAGGCGTCCGCCAAGCGCGACGTCTACACCGTCCAGGGCATCACGCTGCTGTTCGCCACGGGGGTCGTGCTGGCCAACATCCTCGGCGAGACCGTCGTCTCGCTGCTCGACCCGAGGACGGTGAGCACATGACCGACACTCCTGTCGTCGAGGACTCCACGCCGCCCGCCGAACCCTCGCGGCGCCTGCGCCGACGCGGCGACGGCAAGATGGCCGTCGGCGCTGTCATCGTCGGACTCTTCGTCCTGGCCGCGCTCTTCGCACCGCTCATCACCAGCGGACACCCCGCCGACCAGGACCTGCTGAACCGGCTCGCCCCGCCCTCCCGGGCCCACCTCCTCGGCACCGACCAGCTCGGCCGCGACGAATGGACCCGGCTGGTCTACGCGATCCGCCTCGACCTGCGCGTGGCGGTGCTCGGCTCCCTCATCCCCGCGGTCCTGGGCAGCCTGATCGGTATCGCGGCGGGTCTCGGCAGCAAGTGGCTGGACGCGGCGATCATGCGCACCTCCGACATCGTCGTCTCGCTCCCGCTGTTCATCTTCTTCATCGCCCTGGTCGGCCTGCTCGGCCCCGGCACCGGATTCCTGTTCCTCGGCCCCGGCGAACTGCCGCTCATCATCGGCTTCACGGTCATCTCCTGGGTCGTGTACGCCCGGCTGCTGCGCAGCGAAGTACGCAGGGTGCGCTCCATGGACTACATCCGGGCCGCACGACTGGGCGGCCTGCCCGGCCGGCGGGTGATCGCCTGGCACATCGTGCCGAACGCCATCGGCCAGAGCATCGTCTACTTCTTCGTCGACGTCGGACTGGCCGTCGTCGCGATCTCCACCCTGTCCTTCCTCGGCGTCGGCATCCCCGTCGGAACCCCCGAATGGGGCTCGATGATCCAGTCGGGCCGCGGCGTCATCCAGACCAACTGGTGGTTGATCGCCGCCCCCGGAGCGGCGATCGCCCTGATCGGCATGGGCCTGGCGCTGATCGGGGACGGCCTGGACGATCGGATCAAGTCATGACCCGTACAGAACGCGTGATCGAGATCGAGAACCTGTCGATCGCCGCGGCACAGGGAGGAGTCAGCCTGGTCGACGACGTGTCCCTGCACGTCGACGCCGGTGGCTGCCTCGGGATCGTGGGCGAGTCCGGATCCGGCAAGAGCCTCACCCTGCGCTCCGTACTCGGTCTGCTGCCGCCCACTCTGAAACAGACCAGGGGGACCACACGGTTCCAGCGGAAGCCGGGCGAGGGGCTGCGGTCCGTCGCACCGCGTGAGCTGCGCGGACACGGGGTCTCCATGATCTTCCAGGAGCCCATGAGTTCACTGAACCCGACCATGCGCATCGGCGACCTGGTCGCCGCCGGCCCCCGGGCCCTCGGCATGTCCCGCCGGGCCGCCGCGGACCGGGCCCTGCAACTCCTGGCCGAGGTCGGTGTGCCGCACCCGGAGCAACGGGCCCGCGCATGGCCGCACCAGCTCTCCGGCGGCCAGCGCCAGCGCGTGATGATCGCCATGGCGCTGTCCGTGGAACCCTCGCTCCTCCTGTGCGACGAGCCGACGACCGCGCTGGACACCACGGTCCAGGACCAGATCCTGACCCTCGTCGAACGGCTGCGGGCCGAGCGCGGACTGGCCCTGATCTTCGTCAGCCACGACCTCTCGGTCATCTCCCGCATCGCCGGCCGCACCGCCGTGATGTACGCGGGCCGCATCGTCGAACAAGGTCCCACCCACGACCTGGTCGACGACCCGAGCCATCCCTACACCCGTGCGCTGATCGACTCGATGCCCCAACTGCACGGACCGCCCACTCGGTTGAGGACCATCAGCGGATCCCCTCCCACCGCCGGACTGCTGCCCCCCGGCTGCCGCTTCGCCCCCCGCTGTCCCTACGCCGCGGACGTCTGCCTCGACGCGGACCCCCCGCTGCTGGCCATCGGCCCGCACCGCGCCACGGCGTGCGTACGGCAGCCGGTCACGAACGCTGGAGAACAGCCATGAGCGCCCTCGTCGAACTGGACGACATCTCCGTCCACTTCAAGGTCAGGACGCACAGGTCCGTGCCGCCCACGACGCTGCGCGCCGTCGACGGAGTCAGTCTCGCCGTCGAACGCTCCGAGTGCCTGGGCGTGGTCGGCGAGTCCGGCTGCGGCAAGTCGACCCTGGCCGGCGTCCTCGTCGGGCTGACGGAGCCGACCGCCGGACTGGTCCGCTACGACGGCCAGGACATGGGAGCCCGCAGGTCGAAGGAGCTGCGCCGGAGGATCCAGATGGTCTTCCAGGACCCCGTCGCCTCACTCAACCCCCGACGGCGGGTCCGTTCCGTGCTGGCCGAACTCATCGACTGCCACGACCTCGTCCCGGACACCGGGATGACCTCCGCGCTCAACTCGCTCATGGAGATGGTGAACCTGCCTCCGCGCGTCCTGGAGGCGCGACCGCGCGAACTCTCCGGGGGCCAGCGCCAGCGTGTCGCCATCGCACGGGCCCTGGCGGTACGGCCCGACGTGCTGGTCGCCGACGAGGCGGTATCCGCCCTCGACGTGTCCGCGCAGGCCACCGTGGTCAACCTGCTGGCCGATCTGCGCGCCGAACTCGGATTGACGATCGTCTTCATCTCCCACGACCTCGGCATCATCCGAACGCTCTGCGACCGGGTCGCGGTGATGTACGCGGGCCGGGTGGTGGAGGAGGGAACGGCCGAGACGATCTTCGGCGGGGCCCGACACCCTTACACGCAGGCCCTGTTGCGGGCCGCACCCGACCTGCGGCGCCGCGGCACCGAACCGCGTCCGCCGGCACTGGAGGGCGAACCGTCCGGCGCCCTCGACGTGATCACGGGCTGCCCCTTCCAGCCCAGGTGCCCGGAGGCCGAGGCCGCCTGCGCGAAGGCCCCGCCGCCCTACGTCCACGACGGATCGCACCGCACCGCCTGCATCCACGCGCCGTCGAGCCACCGGGCACCGGCCGACACCCAGTAGCCGCCGCCCGCCCGTCACCTGGGTTCGGCACCCGCACGTCACCGAAAGGCATCACCGTGAGCGTCGAGCGTGAACTGCCCTCCGACGAGGCCCGTGAACTGATCGGGCTCACCGCCGAGATCGCCGACAAGGAACTCGCTCCGCGCGTGGCCGAGTTCGAGGAGGCCGGGCGTTTCCCCCGTGAGGTCTTCACCCTGCTGGGATCGGCGGGACTTCTCACCCTGCCGTTCCCCGAGGAGTTCGGCGGCGGCGCGCAGCCCTACTCCGTCTACCTCCAGGTCCTGGAGGAGATCGCCGCCCGCTGGGCGGCCGTGGCCGTGGGCATCAGTGTGCACGCCCTGTCCTGCCATCCGGTCAACGCGTTCGGGACCGACCGCCAGAAGGCCGACCTCCTCCCCGACATGCTCGGCGGAGACCTCCTCGGCGCCTACGCGCTGTCCGAGGCGCATGCCGGGTCCGACCCGTCCGCCATGCGGGCCGCAGCCACCGGCACCCCGGAGGGCTGGCGCGCCCGCGGCAGCAAGGCGTGGATCACCCACGCGGGACAGGCTGACTACTACACCACCTTCCTGCGCACGGACTCCGACAGCAGACACGGCGTCTCCTGCTTCCACGTCCCCGCGGACACCCCCGGCCTCTCGGCGGGCGCACCCGAACGCAAGATGGGCCTGTGCAGCTCGACGACCGCCACGATCACCTTCGATGACGCGCCGATCTCCGGGGACCACCTCGTCGGACGGCCCGGACAAGGCCTGTCCATAGCGCTGTCGGCCCTCGACGCCGGGCGCCTCGGCATCGCCGCCGTCGCCACGGGCATCGCGCAGGCGAGCCTGGACCACGCGGTGGCGTACGCGAAGGAACGCGAGGCGTTCGGACGTCCGGTCATCGACCATCAAGGAGTCGGTTTCCTGCTCGCGGACATGGCCGCCGCGACCGCGTCCGCCCGCGCCACCTATCTGTCGGCCGCCCGCCGCAAGGACGCGGGCCTCGGCTACAGCCAGGAGGCCAGCATCGCGAAACTCCTCGCCTCGGACACCGCCATGTCGGTGTCCACCGACGCCGTCCAGATCCTCGGCGGTGCCGGTTACGTCCGCGACCACCCGGTCGAGCGGTACATGCGCGAGGCCAAGGTCACGCAGATCTTCGAAGGCACCAACCAGATCCAGCGCCTGCTCATCAGCCGCGCACTCGCCCGCACGCCGCGCTGATGACACGCCGGCCGGCCACACGTCTGTCGGCCGCTCATCACCCCGGGCCGTACGGCCGCCATCTCGAAGGAGTTCGGAAATGCCCCGCACGTCCGCGAAGACGTCCGCGAAGACGAACGACCGACAGGACCCGATCCAGTTGCTGACTCCGCTGGGCGAGGCGGTCAGCGACGCCCGGCTGCCGTTCGACCCGGCCGACGCGGATCTCCCCGCCCTGTACCGGGACATGGTGCTGACCCGCCGCCTCGACACCGAGGCCATCGCCCTCCAGCGACAGGGCGAGCTGGGGCTGTGGCCCTCCCTCTTCGGGCAGGAGGCGGCGCAGATCGGTGCCGCCCGCGCCCTGCTCCCCTCCGACATGGTCTTCCCCACTTACCGCGAGCACGGAGTGGCATGGTGCCGCGGACTCGACCCGGCGTCCCTCCTCGGTCTCTTCCGGGGCACCACCCTGGGCGGCTGGGACCCCAGGGACGTCAACTTCAACCTGTACACGCTGGTGATCGGGGCCCAGACCCTGCACGCGGTCGGCTACGCGATGGGGATCGTCCGCGACCCGGTCGGCCCGGCCGTCTCCGCGGCTTCCACAGCCGTCGCCTCCGCCGTCCCCGCCTCCGCTGTCCCCGCCGCACCCGCCGTCCTCGCCTTCCTCGGCGACGGCGCCCTGAGCGAGGGCGAGACCAACGAGGCGTTCATCTGGGCCACGACCCAGTCCCTGCCCGTGGTCTTCTTCTGCCAGAACAACCAGTGGGCGATCTCGGCCCCGTACAGCGTGCAGAGCACCGTGCCCGTCGCGCAGCGCGCCGCCGGTTTCGGACTGCCTGGTATCCGTGTCGACGGCAACGACGTCCTGGCCTGCCTCGCCGCCACCCGCAAGGCCCTGCACACGGCTCGTACCGGCGGCGGCCCCACCCTGATCGAGGCGTTCACGTACCGCCGCAACGCCCACACCACCGCGGACGACGCCTCCCGCTACCGGGAGACTGCGGAGGAGAAGGAGTGGGCGGCCAAGGACCCCCTCGCCAGGCTGCACGCCCACCTCGTGTCCACCGGGGCCGCCGACTCCGCGTACTTCGCGGAGATCGAGGCCGAGGCGCAGACCTTCGCGGAAGGTCTGCGTGCCCGCTGCCGTGCGCTGCCCGAGCCCGATCCGTCCCTGCCGTTCGAGCACACCTACGCCGAGATGACCCCCGAGCTGAGTCGCCAACTGGCCGAACACCGGGCCCACCTCGCCTCCCTTCAGGAAATACCCGACCTCGGCGGAGAGCGCGCATGACCACGACGACACTGGCCAGAGCGATCAACGACGGACTGCGGCACGCGCTCACGACCGATCCGGCGGTCCTACTGCTCGGTGAGGACATCGGCCGCCTCGGCGGCGTCTTCCGCGTCACCGACGGACTCTGTGCCGACTTCGGCACCTCACGCGTCGTGGACACCCCGCTGGGCGAAGCCGGGATCGTCGGCACCGCCGTGGGTCTCGCGATGCGCGGATACCGTCCCGTGTGCGAGATCCAGTTCGACGGTTTCGTCTATCCGGCCGTCAACCAGATCGTCAGCCAGCTGGCCAAGTACCGGCACCGCTCGGGCGGCCGGATCGCCATGCCGGTGGTCATCCGCATCCCGTACGGCGGTGGCATCGGCTCGATCGAACACCACTCGGAGTCCCCGGAGGCCTATTTCGCCCACACCCCGGGTCTGAAGGTCGTCACCTGTGCCACCCCCGACGACGCCTTCAGCATGATCGGCCAGGCCATCGCCAGCGACGACCCGGTCATCTTCCTGGAGCCCAAACGCCGGTACTGGACGAAGGGCGAAGTCTCCGGTGTGCCCGCACTCGACCTGCACCGGGCCCGTACCGTCCGTACGGGTTCGGACCTCACGCTGGTCGCTTACGGACCCTTGGTCGCACCGGCGCTGGAGACGGCCCGTATCGCGGGGGAGGAGGGGCACAGCGTCGAGGTCATCGACCTGAGAAGCCTCGCACCGCTGGACACGGACACCGTCATGGCCTCCGTGCTCCGCACCGGCCGGCTCGTCGTCACGCACGAGGCCTCGCGCACGCACGGCGTCGGTGCCGAGATCGCTGCCCGGGTCCAGGAGGAGGCGTTCTACGCGCTGGAGGCCCCCGTCCTGCGGGTGACCGGATACGACACGCCGTATCCGCCGAGCCGCCTTGAGGAGGACTGGCTGCCGGGCGTGGACCGCATGCTGGCCGCCGTGGACCGCAGCCTCGCCCACTGAAAGCGCGCGCCGCACATCAGCTTCGAAAGGCAGGACAGCCATGCCCACCACCGAAGATTTCTGCCTGCCCGACGTCGGGGAAGGCCTCACGGAGGCCGACATCCTCCAGTGGACCGTGGCCCTCGGCGACACGGTCGAGGTGAACCAGATCATCGTCGAGATCGAGACGGCCAAAGCCGCCGTCGAACTGCCTTCCCCGTACGCGGGCACGGTCGCCGCACTGCACGCCGCCGAAGGCGACACCGTGCCGGTCGGCGCTCCCTTGATCACCATCGCCGTCGGCGGAACTGAAGAGCCTGTCGAGCCTGACGCGGCGGCGGGACCGGCCGGCTCCGACCAGGGTGACGCGAGGGGACGCACCGCGCTCCTCGTCGGCTACGGTCCGCGCGACGCGGGCACGGCCCGTCGGCGCACCGCTCGCCCTGCCGCGTCCACCGGGGCCGCCTCCGCGTCCACCGGGGCCGCCTCCGCGTCCACCGGGACGGTCTCCCGCCCCTCGGCCAAGCCGCCGGTGCGCAAGCTGGCCAAGGACCTCGGCGTCGATCTGCGCACGGTGCTGCCCACCGGACCGCACGGCACGATCAGCCGGGAGGACGTCCATCTCGCGGCCGGGCCGCCGTCTCCGCCTCCGCGCGAGTCGCCCTCCCCGGGCGCGGGCGCCAACTCGCGCGGAGAGACACGGATCGCGATCCGCGGCGTACGCAAGCACATGGCCGCCGCGATGGTGGCCTCGGCCTTCACCGCCCCGCACGTCACCGAGTTCGTCACCGTGGACGTCAGCGAGACGATGAGGCTGCGCGAACTGGTTGGAGCCCGGCGCGATTTCGCGGGAATACGGATCTCACCGATGCTCTTCGTGGCGAAGGCCCTGCTGCTCGCCCTGCGCGGAACACCGGAGCTGAACTCCGTCTGGGACGAGTCCCGTCAGGAGATCGTGCTCAAGCACCACATCAACCTCGGCGTAGCCGCCGCGACCGACCGGGGCCTGGTGGTACCCAACATCAAGGACGCGGATCTGCTCTCCCTGCGCGAACTGGCACGCGCAATAGCTCAGTTGGCGACGACGGCCCGTGAAGGGCGGACGGAACCACGCGACCTGACCGGCGGCACGGTCACCCTCACCAATGTGGGTGTGTTCGGCGTGGACACCGGTACGCCCATCCTCAACCCGGGGGAGGCCGCCATCCTCGCCCTGGGTGCCGTACGACGCACCCCGTGGGTGGTCCAGGACCAGGCGGGAGAACGTATCGAGCCGCGGTGGACGGCCCAACTGGCCCTGTCCTTCGACCATCGCCTCGCCGACGGCCGCCAAGGCTCGCGCCTGTTGGCAGACGTGGCGGACCTGCTGCGGGAGCCGGGCCTCGCCATGCTGTGACACGGCAGTGGTCCGCACCCCGGGAATACGG
>NZ_JBHWZP010000120.1:17824-25178 GCF_042728395.1 Streptomyces sp. NPDC060205 | reverse complement strand
CCCCTTTTGGGGGCGCGGGGAACTGCGCAACGGGGGGCCGGGGGCGCAGCCCCCAAGACTTGAGTGGAACTAGTGGCCCGCCCCCGCCGTCGCCGGCGGCAGCTCCACCTGGACGCCCTTGTCGCCCGCGTCCGCCGTGTAGTCCTCGGCAGAGGTCTCGTCGATGCCCTCGGGAGCCTTGAGCGCCCGCAGGACGAACGTCATGACCACCGTCACGATCACGTTCAGCACGATCGCCGTCAGCCCGATGTACCCGATCTCCCCGATGCCGGGAATCTCCTTGGAGGACCCGCCGAAGTGCTTCTGCGTCGGCGAGGCCACCCCGTACGCGGCGACCGTCCCGTACACCATCCCGACCGCCCACCCGGCGAGCAGCGCCCACCGGTGGAACCAGCGCGTGAACAGGCCGCCGACGAGTGCCGGGAAGGTCTGCAGGATCCAGATCCCGCCGAGGAGCTGGAAGTTGATGGCGACCGTCTTGTCCATGGTCAGGACGAAGACCAGCGCGCCCACCTTCACCAGGAGCGAGACCAGCTTGGAGACCTTGGTCTCCTGGGCGGGCGTCGCGTCGGGCTTGATGAAGTCCTTGTAGATGTTGCGGGTGAACAGGTTCGCCGCGGCGATGGACATGATGGCCGCCGGCACGAGCGCGCCGATCCCGATCGCCGCGAACGCCACGCCCGCGAACCAGTCGGGGAACATGGTCTCGAAGAGCTGCGGGATCGCCAGCTGCCCGTTGTCCACCTTGATCCCGGCGGCGATCGCCATGAAGCCGAGCAGCGCGAGCAGGCCCAGCATCAGCGAGTACAGCGGCAGGATCGTGGTGTTGCGCCGGATCACCTCACGGCTGCGCGAGGACAGCGTCGCGGTGATCGAGTGCGGGTACATGAACAGCGCGAGCGCCGAGCCGAGCGCCAGCGTCGCGTACGTCCACTGGCCCGCCTCGCCCGGTACCAGGGAGCCGCGTGGCGCGCCGGTCGCCGGGTTGGTCTGGCTGTACGCCTCGCCGGCCTTGGCGAAGATCTCGTCGAAGCCGCCCAGCTTGATCGGGATGTAGATGATCGCGACCGCGATGACGATGTAGATCAGCGTGTCCTTGACGAACGCGATCAGGGCGGGCGCACGCAGCCCGGACGAGTACGTGTACGCGGCCAGCACACCGAAGGCGATGAGCAGCGGCAGGTCCTTCACGAACCAGTTGGTGTCCTCGCCGCCGCCGACGCCCATCACGTCGAGCACGGCCTGGATGCCGACCAGCTGCAGCGCGATGTACGGCATCGTCGCCAGGATGCCGGTGACGGCGACCGCGAGCGACAGGCCCTTCGAACCGAAGCGTCCGCGCACGAAGTCGGACGTCGTCACATAGCCGTGCTTGTGCGAGACCGACCACAGGCGCGGCAGGAAGGTGAAGATCAGCGGGTAGACGAGGATCGTGTACGGGACGGCGAAGAAGCCGGCCGCGCCCGCCGCGTAGATCGCCGCCGGGACCGCCACGAACGTATAGGCGGTGTAGAGGTCGCCGCCGAGCAGGAACCAGGTGACCCAGGTGCCGAACGACCGGCCGCCCAGGCCCCATTCGTCGAGGGTGTGCTCGTTGTCGGACCGCCGCCAGCGCGCGGCCAGGAAGCCCATGACCGTGACGGCCACGAAGAAGAAGATGAAGACGGCGAGTGCGACGCCGTTCACGCCGTCCTTCATGCGGACGCGCCCCCGTTCTGCGACGTGCGGGCGGCCTTGCGGGCGCGCTGCTCACGGTTCCACAGCGTGAACGCGGTCATCGTGAGCGCGGTCGAGATGAGCACCCACAGCATCTGGTACCAGTAGAAGAACGGGATGCCGATGAAGGTCGGGTCGACCTTCGCGTACGACCCCACCCAGAGCATCGCCACGAACGGCGCGATCAGGCACAGGGCGATCACCACCCGGACCGGTGTCACCACCGGCGGTTTTCCCTCGGGCGCTCTTGGCACATCCGGTGTTTCCGACATACGGCGGCTCCGTCCCCTCACTGATCACCTGTGCAACGCGCAGGAAATCTAAGGGACGGTTCCGCTTTATGGAACCCCCGTCCGCATAACGGATGCGCCGTGTCGTGCGGCGACCGCGCCCCCGCACGTCACGGCGTCAGCAGCAGCGGAAGCCCTGCCGCGGATCCGCCTCCTGACGGTCCGTGCGCATCCGCTCGAACTCCCGCCGCGAGGGCACGTCCGCGTCGGCCCGCTCCGCGCGCAGATGCGCCACGTACCGGTCGTACGCGGACTCGTCGGTCAGCTCCCGTACGTACCAACGCACGCCCCTGGCGGCCCTAACCGCGTGGTTCAGCGCCGACCGCATCGCGTACCTCCTCCTTCTCCTCCCGGGTCGGGATCAGCCCGGCCGGTGCGACGATCTGCGACTCGACGTACGGCGCCTCGCTGAGCGTGGAGAGCGCGGGACGGCGTACGTGCCGGATGCACACCCGTGTCGCGTCCGCGATCACCACGACGATGAGCAGGGCCAGCACCGCCGTGAGGACACCGTCGACCGTGGAGTTCGTGACGATCGTGTGCATGTCGTCCATGGTCTTCGCGGGTGCGACGAGCTCGCCCCGGTCGATGCCGTCCTGGTAGATCGAGCGCTGCTTGAAGAAGCCGACGCGCGGGTCGCTGGAGAAGACCTTCTGCCAGCTCGCGGTCAGTGTGACCGTGGCGTCCCAGACGAGCGGGATCCCGGTGATCCAGGCCCATTTGAGGCGCCCGGACTTCACCAGCAGGGTCGTGCAGACGGCCAGGGCGACCGCGGCGAGCAGCTGGTTGGAGATGCCGAAGATCGGGAAGAGCTGGTTGATCCCGCCGAGCGGTTCATGGACGCCGACCCACAGGAAGTAGCCCCACAGGCCGCAGACGATGCCGCTGGTGATGACCAGACCGGGCTTCCAGCTCACATCCTTGAAGGGTTTGTAGAGGTTGCCCAGTGTGTCCTGGAGCATGAAGCGGCCCACCCGGGTGCCCGCGTCGAGCGCGGTCAGGATGAACAGCGCCTCGAACATGATCGCGAAGTGGTACCAGAACGCGCGCAGACCGTCCCCGGTGACGTCGGAGAAGATCTCCGAGACGCCGACCGCGAGCGTGGGCGCGCCGCCCGTCCGCGACAGCAGGGACGCCTCCTCGACGTTCTTGGCCGCGGCGGCCAGATCGCCGGGAGAGATCTGGTATCCCCAACTGCCCACCACTTGGGAGGCGTTCTGGACCGTGTCGCCGATGACGCCCGCGGGCGCGTTCATCGCGAAGTACAGACCTGGGTCGATGACGGACGCCGCGACCAGCGCCATGATCGCCACGGACGACTCCATGAGCATGGAGCCGTACCCGATCATCCGGACCTGCGTCTCCTTCTGGATCATCTTCGGCGTGGTGCCGGAGGAGATCAGGGAGTGGAAGCCGGAGAGGGCCCCGCAGGCGATGGTGATGAAGACGAACGGGAAGAGCGAGCCCGCGAAGACCGGCCCGTTGCCCTGCGAGGCGAAGTCCGTGACCGCGTCCATCTTCAGCGTCGGCAGCGAGACGACGACCCCGAGCGCGAGCAGCCCGATCGTGCCGATCTTCATGAACGTGGACAGGTAGTCGCGGGGCGCGAGGAGCATCCACACGGGCAGGATCGACGCGATGAACCCGTACGCCACCAGCCAGATGACCAGCGTCGAGGGGGCGAGCGTGAACGTGTCGGCCCAGGACGACTCGGCGACCCAGCGGCCCGCGACCAGCGCGAACAGCAGCAGCGCCACACCGATCAGCGAGACCTCGGCGACCCGGCCGGGCCGCAGGACCCGCAGGTAGAAGCCCATCAGCAGGGCGATCGGGACCGTCATCGCGATGGAGAAGGTGCCCCAGGGGGACTGGGCGAGCGCGTTGACGACGACCAGCGCGAGCACCCCGAGCAGGATGATCATGATGGCGAAGGCGGCGATCAGGGCCGCCGCGCCGCCGAACGGGCCGATCTCCTCACGCGCCATCTGCCCCAGCGACCGGCCGTCGCGCCGGGTGGAGAAGAACAGCACGACCATGTCCTGGACCGCGCCCGCGAAGATCACGCCGACGATGATCCAGATGGTGCCGGGCAGATACCCCATCTGCGCGGCCAGCACGGGCCCCACCAGCGGCCCCGCGCCCGCGATCGCCGCGAAGTGATGGCCGAGCAGCACCCGCCGGTCGGTGGGATGGAAGTCGATGCCGTTGTTGAGCCGCTCGGCCGGGGTGGCCCGGGTCTTGTCGACCCGCAGCACCTTGTACGCGATGAACTTGGCGTAGAAGCGATAGGCGATGGCGTACGAGCCGAGGGCAGCCGCCACCATCCAGGCGGCCGAGACCTCCTCGCCCCGCGAGAGAGCGAGCACGGACCAGCCGGCCGCGGCGATCAGCGCGACGAGGGTCCAGATGACGATGGTGCGGGGACTTGCCTTGCGGGGGCCTTGCGGAGATGCCGTCCGGGGGCTGTCGGTGCGCACGGGTCGTCCTCCCGTCCATGAGTGACGGGAGGACGGTAGAACAGGATGAGCACCAGCGCTACACCACGAACATCACACGATCCTCCCCGGCCCAACTCGCCTATGTCCAGGCCAGCTTGGGACAACCACCCAGGGGCGCGGGGAACGGCGCAGTCTTTTGCTTTTAGGGGCGCGGGGAACTGCGCAATCTTTTAGGGGGCGCAGCCCCCAAGGGGCGCGGGGAACTGCGCGACCAGCCACAACGCACCCGCACCCGACAACGCACCCCAGCCACCCCGGCCACCCCGGTCACCCAGGCCACCCCGGCCACTTCAGTCCGTGGGCCTCTTCAACCGCGCAACGAACTTGTACCGATCCCCCCGGTACACGGACCGCACCCACTCCACCGGCTGCTGATCCTGATCGATCGAGTGCCGCGACAACATCAGCATCGGCAACCCCACATCCGTACCGAGAAGCCCCGCCTCCCGAGGAGTGGCCAGCGACGTCTCGATCGTCTCCTCCGCCTCCGCCAGACGCACGTCGTACACCTCGGCCAACGCCGTGTACAGAGACGTGTACTTCACCAACGACCGCCGCAGCGCGGGAAACCGCTTCGCGGACAGATGCGTCGTCTCGATCGCCATCGGCTCCCCGCTCGCGAGCCGCAGCCGCTCGATCCGCAGCACCCGCCCCCCGGCACTGATGTCGAGCAGCTCGGCGAGCGTGTCGTCGGCGGTGATGTACCCGATGTCCAGCAGCTGCGAGGTCGGTTCGAGCCCCTGCGCCCGCATGTCCTCGGTGTAGGACGTGAGTTGCAGCGCCTGCGAGACTTTCGGCTTCGCGACGAACGTGCCCTTGCCCTGGATGCGTTCGAGCCGCCCCTCGACGACCAGTTCCTGCAGCGCCTGGCGCACGGTCGTGCGCGAGGTGTCGAACTCGGCGGCGAGCGTGCGCTCGGGAGGTACCGGCGTACCGGGCGGCAGGGTGTCCGTGATGTCGAGCAGGTGCTTCTTCAGGCGGTAGTACTTGGGCACGCGCGCGGTACGGATGGGGGCGCCACCCTCGTTCTCCGCACTGCTGACGTCGGTGCTCATACTCTGCCTTCCCGGCTTCGAGTGCCGATGCGGCCGGCGTACGCGCCGGCCACGGCTCACATCGTGGCACGCCCAGCCGTGCGAGTGTCCTCCCGCACGCTGCGTGATCCCCTCTATATACCGTCGGGGTCCCTTTTGGTCTAGTCCATAGTGTGCGCGGGACAGGCCGGAGGGGCTGGTGCGACCTGCGTGGGCGCCCGTCCGATCTGTCACCCGTGTAGTGAAAGGTCCCTGCATATGTAGGTCGCGTAACGGACGGTCTGGAGCGGCTTTTTCACCCTTGACACCTCTCTAGGTCTAGTCCAAGCTCCCCGTACTGGTCTAAACCATTGAGGACCAGGTCCCAGCCCCACGGGCAGTACTCGTCGTAAGTCACGCGGTGGGCAGGGGGGTTGCTGGCATCCCTGAGGAGGATGACGTGAATCGCAAGCTCATCGCGGCCGTCGGTGTCGCGGGCATGTTGATGTCGATCGCTGCCTGTGGCGGCGACGATGGTGACGACGGCGGCAAGGCGGGGGCCGACGGCTACAAGGGCCAGACCCTGACCGTCTGGGCCATGGACGGCTCCACGCCGGAGGGCTGGACCAAGGACCTCACGGCCGCCTTCGAGAAGAAGACGAAGGCCAAGCTGAAGTTCGAGACGCAGCAGTGGAACGGCATCCAGCAGAAGATCACCACCTCGCTCTCCGAGGACAACCCGCCGGACGTCCTTGAGGTCGGCAACACCCAGACCCCGGCCTACGCGGCCACGGGCGGTCTCGCCGACCTGAGCGACCTCAAGGAGGAGATCGGCGGCGACTGGACCAAGGCCCTCAACGAGTCCTCGGTCTTCGACGGCAAGCAGTACGCAGCCCCCTGGTACTTTGCCAACCGCGTCGTCATCTACAACAAGAAGGTCTGGGCCGACGCCGGCATCACGGACGCTCCCAAGACGCGCGCCGAGTTCTTCGACGCCCTGAAGGCCATCGACAAGAAGACCGACGCCGAGCCGATCTACCTGCCCGGCCAGAACTGGTACTTCTTCGACGGTCTGACGATCGGCCAGGGCGCCGACCTGGTGAAGAAGGAAGGCGACAAGTACGTCTCCAACCTCGCGGACCCGAAGGTCGGCAAGGCCATGGAGATCTACAAGCAGTACCAGTCCTACTCCAAGGCCCCCAAGGACAAGGACGAGGCGACCCCGCAGCAGGCCGAGGTCTTCGCCAAGGGCAACGTCGGCGCCTTCATCGGCATGGGCTGGGAGGCCGGCACGGCCATCGCGGCCAACAAGAAGATAGAGAAGGACATCGGCTACTTCACCATCCCCGGTGAGACGGCCGACTCGCCCGAGGGTGTCTTCCTCGGCGGCTCCAACTTCGCGGTCGCCGCGGGCAGCAAGAAGCAGGAGCTCGCCAAGGAGTTCCTGAAGCTCGCGCTGTCCGACAAGTTCGAGGGCGCGCTCGCCAAGGAGAACGGCGTCATCCCGAACAAGGAGGCGCTGCAGATCCACCTCGCGGGCAACGGCGCCGCCGAGGCCGCCGCCCCGGCCGCGGCCGGCGGTGGCACCACGCCGCTGATCCCCGAGTGGGCCGCCGTGGAGAACGACCCCAACCCGATCAAGGCCTACATGACCGCGGTCCTGAAGGGGAAGTCGCCCGCCGCAGCCGCCAAGCAGGTCGAGGCGGAGATCAACAAGCGGCTCGCGCAGAGCAGCTGATCACCCCCGTGGGGCGGGCGGGGAGCGCCCCACCCCGCCCAGCGGGCGCGTGCACTGGGCACCCCCCAGGGGGGTCGCATTGGGGGGGAGTGGGAGAAA
>NZ_JBHWZP010000120.1:0-17814 GCF_042728395.1 Streptomyces sp. NPDC060205 | reverse complement strand
GGCCCCCGCCCCCCCCCCCCTGCCGGGCCGCGGCTGCAACCCCCCGGCGGCGGCCCGCGGCAGGCCCCCCCCCCGGGGGGGGCGGGGGCCCCCCGCCGCCCCCCCCACGCCGGCGCATTCAACTGCGACCCCCGATGGTGGAAGAGATGGCGAGCATGTCAGTGCAGACCGACCGCACGGACACAGGCACGGCCGCCGCGCCCGGTGTCCGTAAGACCGACGTACCCCCGCCCGACGACACAGGCATACGCAAGGGCAAGGGCAAGGGCGAGCGCCCGGCCGGAGGCCGCGGCGGCGCGTCCGCCCCGTACGTGCTCCTGCTGCCCGCCCTGCTCGCCACGGTGATCCTGCTCGGCTGGCCGCTGATCAAGAACGGCATGCTGTCGTTCCAGAACCTCAATCCGCGCCAGCTGATCCTCCACCTCACCGAGTGGAGAGGGTTCGACAACTACACGGACGTCCTGAGCAGCGCGGACTTCTGGAAGGTCGTCCAGCGCACGGTCGTCTTCACCGCCGTGAACGTCGTGCTCACCATGGTGTTCGGCACGCTCGTCGGCCTGCTCCTCGCCCGGCTGGGCAAGCGCATGCGGCTGGTCCTGCTGCTCGGCGTCGTCCTGGCCTGGGCGATGCCGGTGATCGCGGCGACCACGGTCTACCAGTGGCTGTTCGCCCAGCGCTTCGGCGTCGTCAACTGGCTGCTCGCGAAGGCCGGCTGGACGTCGATGGCCGACTACAACTGGTTCGGCACCCAGCTCTCCACCTTCTCCGTGATCACCCTGCTGATCGTCTGGCAGTCGATCCCGTTCGTGGCGATCAACCTGTACGCCGCCACGACCACCATCCCCAAGGAGCTGTACGAGGCCGCCTCCATCGACGGCGCCGGCACCTGGAAGAGCTTCACCTCCGTGACCTTCCCGTTCATCCGGCCGTTCCTGTGGGCGACGACCTTCCTGGAGGTCATCTGGATCTTCAAGGCGTTCCCGCAGATCTTCGCCATGAACAAGGGCGGCCCGGACCGGCTCACCGAGACCCTGCCGATCTACGCGTTCGTCGAAGGGCCCGGAAACCAGCACTACGGGATGGGAGCGGCGATCTCGTTCCTGACGATCCTCATCCTGCTCGCCCTGACGGCCTACTACCTGCGTACCGTTCTCAAGCAAGAGGAGGACGAGCTGTGAAGCGCTCCCTGATGGCCCGGCTGTGGCCCAACGCGACGGCCCTCGTCCTCTTCGTGGTCTTCACGTTCCCCGTCTACTGGATGTTCGCGACGGCACTGAAGCCGACCGGCGACATCATCGCGGACACCCCGGTCTTCGTACCGACCGACATCACGTTCGACCACTTCCAGAAGGCGCTCGACGCCGACCACTTCTGGACGCTCGTCGGCAACTCCCTGACGGTGACCGTCCTCGCCGTGGTCTTCTCCCTCGTCATCGGGCTGCTCGCGTCCTTCGCGCTGGCCCGGATGCGGTTCAAGGGCCGCCGCGGCTTCCTGCTGACCTTCATGATCGCTCAGATGGCCCCCTGGGAGGTCATGGTCATCGCGATCTACATGATCGTGCGCGACGCGGACCTCCTCAACAGCCTCATCCCGCTCACCGCCTTCTACATGATCATGGTGCTGCCCTTCACGATCCTGACACTGCGGGGATACGTCGCCGCCGTGCCGAAGGAACTGGAGGAGTCGGCCATGGTGGACGGCTGCACCCGCCGGCAGGCCTTCGTGAAGGTCATCTTCCCGCTGCTCGCCCCGGGCCTCATGGCGACCTCGCTCTTCGGCTTCATCACGGCGTGGAACGAGTTCCCGCTGGTCCTGATCCTCAACAAGGACGCCGAGAAGCAGACGCTCCCGCTGTGGCTCTCCAGCTTCGAGACGACGTTCGGCGACGACTGGGGGGCCACCATGGCCGCGGCGTCGCTCTTCGCCATCCCGATCCTGCTGCTGTTCGTCTATCTCCAGCGCAAGGCCGTCAGCGGACTCACCTCCGGCGCCGTGAAGGGATAACGCCACCCGATGACCACCATTGCCTCCGGCACCGACACGCTGACGCGTGACGCCCTAGCCGTCCTGCAGCCCGGCTTCACCGGTACCTCCGCACCCTCCTGGCTGCTCCGGCGGCTCGGCGAGGGCCTCACCTCCGTCGGCCTCTTCGGCCGCAACATCGCCTCTGGCGACCAGCTCGCCGCCCTCACCGCCCAACTGCGCGCGGAACGCGACGACGTCCTGGTCGCCATCGACGAGGAAGGCGGTGACGTCACGCGCCTGGAGGTGCGTACGGGATCGTCGTTCCCCGGCAACCACGCGCTCGGCGCGGTCGACGACGTGGCCCTGACGGAGGCCGTCGCCCGCGAACTGGGCCGCCGGCTGGCCGACTGCGGGGTCAACCTCAACTGGGCCCCGTCCGCGGACATCAACTCCAATCCCGCCAACCCCGTCATCGGCGTACGGTCCTTCGGCGCCGACACCGCGCTGGTGGCCCGGCACACCGCCGCGTACGTCGCCGGGCTGCAGTCCGCCGGGGTAGCCGCCTGCACCAAGCACTTCCCGGGCCACGGGGACACGGCGGTCGACTCCCACCACGCGCTGCCGCGAATCGACGCCGACCTGTCCATGCTGCACGCCCGCGAACTAGCCCCCTTCCGCGCGGCCATCGCCGCCGGCTCCCGGGCCGTGATGAGCGCGCACATCCTGGTACCGGCCCTCGACCCGGACCGTCCCGCGACCCTCTCCCGCCGCGTCCTCACCGGGCTGCTGCGCGAGGAACTCGGCTTCGACGGGCTCATCGTCACCGACGGCATGGAGATGCAGGCCATCTCCGCGACCTACGGCATCGAGCGCGGCAGCGTCCTCGCGATCGCCGCCGGCGCCGACGCGATCTGCGTGGGCGGGGGACTCGCCGACGAGGCGACGGTCCTGCGACTGCGGGACGCGCTGGTCACGGCGGTCCGCACGGGAGAACTCCCCGAGGAACGCCTCGTGGACGCGGCGGCCCGGGTCCGCGCACTGGCCTCCTGGACGACGTCGGCCAGGAACACGCCCGCGCCCCTGACCACCTCGGCCCCCGACATCGGGCTGGTGGCGGCCCGCCGAGCGCTGACGGTCACCCGAGGCAGCGACTGCACACCCCTCACCGAGGCCCCGTACGTCGCCGCCCTCACCCCCGTCGCGAACATCGCCGTGGGGGACGAGACCCCCTGGGGCGTCGCCGCCGAACTGCGGCGCCTGCTGCCGGGCACGGAGACCGGCAGCTTCACGGGGGAGGGGGCCGGGGCCGACGTGCTCCGGGCCGCCGGTCCGCGCCGCGTGGTCGCCGTGGTGCGCGACGCCCACCGCCACGCCTGGATGGCCGAGGCCCTCGACACCCTGATCGCGTCCCGCCCGGACACGATCGTCATCGAAATGGGCGTCCCTCAGGCCGCACCCCGGGGCGCCCTCCACATCGCCACACACGGAGCGGCAAGGGTCTGCGGCACGGCAGCAGCGGAGTCCCTGACGGCACCCTGAACCCTGAGACCTGCCGTCCCCTTCCAGGCCGGGGTTGCGGCCGCTTTCCAGGGCCGCGGGGAACGGCGCAGTCTTTCGCTTTTAGGGGCGCGGGGAACGGCGCAATCTTTTAGGGGCGCGGGGAACTGCGCGGCCAGCCACGACGTGCCTGCGGCTGGCGACGTACCTGCGGTGGCTGGGCGGTGCTTGAAGGGTCCGGATTCCCCCCGTGGTGAATCCGGACCCTTCGTGTGCCCCGCCAGCCTGCCGGCGGTGGTGCGTTGTCGGGTGCGGGTTCGATGTGGCTGGCCGCGCAGTTCCCCGCGCCCCTTACGGGGCTAGATGCCCTGCCAGGCCGGCTTATTGGCATACGTATGCCGGAAGTACTCCGCCAACTTCAGCTTGGACGCCGCAGCCTCGTCCACCACAACCGTCGCATGCGGATGCAGTTGGAGCGCCGAGGCAGGACACACCGCGGCCACAGGCCCCTCCACGGTCGCCGCCACCGCATCGGCCTTGCCCTCACCCGTGGCGAGCAGCACCAGATGCCGCGCCTCCAGGATCGTCCCGATCCCCTGTGTGATCACGTGGTGCGGCACCTGCTCGATGTCGCCCTCGAAGAACCGCGCGTTGTCCACCCGCGTCTGCTCGGTCAGCGTCTTGATCCGCGTACGGGAGGCCAGCGAGGAGCACGGCTCGTTGAACCCGATGTGCCCGTCGGTCCCGATCCCGAGCAGCTGCAGATCCACCCCGCCCGCCTCGGCGAGCGCCCGGTCGTACGCCTCGCACGCCGCCCGTACGTCCTCCGCGGTCCCGTCGGGCCCCATGAACGCGTCCGGGTCGAGCCCCAGCGGCTCCAGCACCTCACGCCGCAGCACGGACCGGTACGACTCGGGGTGCTCGGCCGGCAGCCCCACGTATTCGTCGAGCTGCGCGACCCGCGCCCGTGAGACGTCCACGCCGCCGGCGTCGACCATGGCCGCCAGCGCCTGGTAGATGGGCAGCGGCGTCGAACCGGTGGCCACCCCGAGCAGGGCGTCGGGCTTGTGCCGGAGCAGCTCGGCCATGGCCCCGGCAATGAGCTCGCCACCCGCCTTGGCGTCCGAAACGATGACAACTTCCACGCTGGGCCTGCCGTTCTGAAGGGGAACTCACCTGCGTATGTGGTATAGACCAATCTAGCAGAGCACTCCTCTCCAGTCGCGTCTTCGCGGACGGCCGTATCCCCTCGTGTTGGCCACCTCCGTCTCCGGCCACGGAGCCACCCGGCAGCAATGGGAGGCCCTGGCGCAACTCGCCCTGCGTATCTGGCCCCGCCCGTGAACCGGCCGGGGTTAGGCTGCGTGGTGCAGGGTGGACGCGAGTTGTTGGATTAATGGACAACAACAAACATCCGTCAACGCATGGACAGCCGTAGTGGTCTAGTCCAGAATCGTAGGCAAAGCTCACATGCGCAGCTGAATGACCAAGCCTCCGCCTTCCCCGCACAGGAAGGCGGATCGAGGAGCCGGCGCTCTCTGCCCTGACTGCACCGGGTCCTCATCCTCGGCCGATCGGGACCGCACACCCCGCGGCCGATGTTGCTCCGGGCTGCGGTGCCGGGAGGGTTGAGGGTCCCTCTCAGGCGCCGCGGCCCGCGGGTGTCTCCGGGGCCCTTACGGGTGGCTGATTTCGGGCCTTGTCGTACCTGACGGGTACGCTCGCACCTGTGCCCTCCATGAACGACCTCGTACGCCAGCACACCGCGCTCGGTGACTCCGACCTTGAGTGGCTGCATCTGCTGGTCTCGGAGTGGCAGCTGCTCTCCGACCTGTCCTTCGCCGACCTCGTCCTGTGGGTCCCCACCCGCGACGGCACGCGCTATGTCTCGGTCGCCCAGATGAGGCCCAACACCGGCCCCACCTCGTACCAGGACGACATGGTCGGCCACCTCGTCCCACGCGGCCGGCGCCCCATGCTGGACGCGGCCCTGGACGAGGGCCGGATCGTGCGCGAGGGCGACCCGGAATGGCGCGAGGAGGTCCCCGTACGGGTGGAGTCCATCCCCGTACGAAGGGAGGGCCGCGTCCTCGGGGTCATCGCCCGCAACACGAACCTGCTGACGGTCCGCACGCCCTCCCGGCTCGAACTGACCTATCTGCAGAGCGCGTCCGACCTCGCCCAGATGATCGCGGCCGGCTCCTTCCCGTTCCCGAACCAGCAGGTCGACATGGACGCCTCGCCGCGCGTGGGCGACGGTCTGATCCGGGTGGACGCGGACGGCGTCGTCCAGTACGCGTCTCCGAACGCGCTCTCCGCGTACCACCGCCTCGGCCTCGCCGCCGACCTGGTCGGCCATCACCTCGGCCAGACCACCGCCGAACTCGCGCCGTCGCGCGGGCCGGTGGACGAGGCGCTGGAGAAGGTCGCCAGCGGCTGGGCGCCCCGCGAGTTCGAGATCGAGAGCAACGACGGCGTGATCCAGTTGCGCGCGATCCCGCTGAAACCCAAGGGCACGCGGGTCGGTTCCCTGGTCCTGCTCCGTGACGTGACCGAACTGCGCCGCCGCGAGCGCGAGTTGATCACCAAGGACGCGACCATCCGGGAGATCCACCACCGGGTGAAGAACAACCTCCAGACGGTCGCGGCCCTGCTGCGGCTCCAGGCCCGCCGTATCGAGTCCGACCGGGGGCGTGAAGCCCTCGAAGAGGCGGTGCGCCGGGTCGGCTCCATCGCCATCGTGCATGAGACGCTGTCCCAGAATCTGGACGAGCGCGTGGAGTTCGACGAGATCGCCGACCGGGTGCTCGCCATGGTCGCCGAGATCTCGCCGGGCACGGTCGTCGGCCGGCGCACGGGCCGCTTCGGCATACTCGACGCCGAGGTCGCGACCCCGCTCTCCATGGTCCTCACCGAGATCCTGCAGAACGCCCTGGAGCACGGCTTCCGCGAGGGCGAGCGGGGCACGGTCGAGGTGTCCGCGGTCCGCGGCGGCACCTCGAAGGAGAACCGCCTGCTGGTGACGGTCCAGGACGACGGGGTGGGTCTGCCCGAGGGCTTCGATCCGCACCGCTCGGGCAATCTCGGCCTGCAGATCGTACGGACGCTGGTGGAGGGCGAGCTGGGCGGCACCTTCGACATGGTCCCGGCCCCCGAGCGCGGCACCCAGGTCGTCCTGGACATCCCGGTACGGACCTCCAAGTAACCCGAGTCCCACCAGCCGCTCCCGACCCACGGGTATCTTCCGCACCACAACTTCACGAACACGCTGCGTAACCTTCACCGCAGTGAGTGCGGCGGGGAGCACAGCAATGAGCCCCGGACCACTGAGTGGTCCGGGGCTCAAAGTGTCATTCGATTGCGCATCGGGGGTACTGCGCGCTGCGGCTCGGGGGCGGGAGATGCGTACACGCTGTACGCGCCGCCAAGCTCAGGCTGTTGCGGGGTGGGTTGTCAGGCGGAAGCCTGACGGGCCCGGTTGCGGGCGGCGCGGCGCTTCATTGCGCGGCGCTCGTCCTCGCTGAGGCCACCCCAGACGCCGGAGTCCTGGCCGGACTCAAGCGCCCACTGCAGACACTGCTCCATGACGGGGCAGCGACGGCAGACGGCCTTGGCTTCCTCGATCTGCAGCAGCGCAGGACCGGTGTTGCCGATGGGGAAGAAGAGCTCGGGGTCTTCTTCGCGGCAAACGGCGTTGTGACGCCAGTCCATGGCTGCTACCTCTCCTTGGTATTACATGCACGTTGCTTGTGAATGTGAACGCTTTCACGAATCCCTCAACAAGTGAAGGGCCGACTACCAGACGGACTGGTGTGGTCCTTTGAAGTGAGGAGGGGTTCCGGCGCTCTGTGGGGGCGATGTTGCGGCCCGTCCCGAGCGCCACGTAGAGACTCGCAAACCTCAGCGGCGGATACAACCCCTACCGGAAAGTTTTTTTTGATTCCTCGGTGTCGACTAGGTCACAGCCGTACTTCCATGGGGTGGATCCTGGCCTAAACGTTCGAGTGGAAGGACTTTAGCCCGTTCCGCTCACACAATCACACGCAGTGCACGGCGAACGCCTGTGAACGCGACGCTCGTACGCAGTCCGAGGTGGTCGCCGTCCATCTGGAGGGGGAGTGGGACCTTCGAATGCAAGGTGAAGTCGGTCAGATCGTGCAGGGACACCGCATGCTTGCCATGGGGTCCGCGCTCGGGGGACGAAGTGAGCAACTGGGTGCCATACCGGGCAACCGCGGTCGTCGACATCCGGCTGAGACCGAGTACGTCGAGCCCGGTATCGAACGAGGCCTTAGGTGACGCGTACACCGGGCGATTGCCCAGATACGTCCACGGGGAGGTGTTGCAGACTATCGACAGCACCAGATCGGTCACCGGGTCGGCGCCCGGCCGCTCCAGCGTGATCGTGCCGCGGCGGCGGTGGGTCTCCCCGAAGAACTGGCGCATCGCCTGGCGCAGATAGAGCGAGTGCGTGGAGCGTTTGCCGCGCTCGCGGTGCTGTTCGACCCGGCCGACCACACCGGCGTCGAAGCCGAGCCCCGCGTTGAAGGTGAACCAGCGGGAGGGGACGCCCTCGTCCTCGCTGCCCGGGGTGCCCGCGGCGAGGCCGAGGCCCACCGTGCGCTCCCGGCCCTCGCGCAGGGCGTCCAGCAGGGCGCCCGTCGCCTCGACGGCGTCGTTGGGCAGGCCCAGGGCGCGGGCGAAGACATTGGTGGAGCCGCCGGGGACGACGGCGAGGCCGGGCAGCCGGTCGGGGTCGGGACCGTTGTGCAGCAGACCGTTCACGACCTCGTTGACCGTGCCGTCGCCGCCGAGGGCCACGACCAGTTCTATGTCCTTGCTCTCCGCGGCCTGCCGGCCGAGGTCTCTCGCATGGCCGCGGTACTCGGTGGTGACCGCTTCGAGTTTCATCTCGCTCGCCAGCGCGTGGATCAGGACGTCACGCGTGCGTGCGCTGGTGGTGGTAGCTGCCGGATTGACCACAAGAAGTGCACGCATGCGATGCAGCGTACCTACCGCGCGGTACTCGTCCCATACCGAGGTGAGGATCAGGTGAGAGCGGCAGAGCGCACCCGCCGGCCGCCGAGGGCACGCGGAGCGCCCGGTGGGAGCCCCCGGGCCATGGGCGGACAGAGGGCGAACAGAGGGCGAGGGCTACCCTGCAGGGGTGAGCTCTGAGCAGAATCCCACCCCGGAAAACGTCGGCGCCGAACCCCGCCCCGGGCGGCTGACCACGGCGGCCGCGCTCGTCGCGCTGGAGGGGGTCGCCCTCGTCGCCGGGGGCGTCTACCTGCTGGTGATGGGCCTCACCGGCCATCCGGACGACAGGAGTCAGGCGGTCACCGGGGGTGTGACGCTGATCGCGCTCGCCCTGCTGCCTCTGCTGGCGGCGCGGGGGCTGCTGCTGCGGCGCAGCTGGAGCCGGGGCCCGACGATCATCACGCAGATCATGGCGCTGCCCGTCGCGTACAACCTGCTCCAGGCCGACAGTCTCGCCATCCCCGGGGGGATCGCCCTGGCGGTGGTGGCGGTCGCGACGCTCGTACTGATCCTGAACCCGGAGACGACGCGGGCCCTGGGGATCACCGGTCCTGGCGCGGCACGGGAGTAGTTCTGCGGTGGTCCGCCGCGCCCCTGACGGGGCGCGAGCCGTGTGCTGTGCCGCCTACTCCTCCACCAGCAGCTTCTCGCGGAGCTGGGCCAGGGTACGGGCCAGCAGCCGGGAGACGTGCATCTGCGAGATGCCGACCTCCTGGGCGATCTGCGACTGGGTCATGTTCGCGAAGAAGCGCAGCAGCAGGATGCGCTTCTCGCGCGGGGGCAGGTCCTCCAGGAGCGGCTTGAGGGACTCCCGGTACTCGACGCCCTCCAGGGCCTCGTCCTCGGAGCCGAGCGTGTCCGCGACGGCCGGGGACTCGTCGTCCGTGTCGGGGACGTCCAGGGACAGTGTGGAGTACGCGTTGGCCGACTCCAGGCCCTCCAGGACCTCCTCCTCCGAGATGCCCAGCTTCTCGGCCAGCTCGTGCACGGTGGGGGAGCGGCCGTGCTGCTGCGAGAGCTCCGCGGTCGCCGTGGTCAGCGCCAGCCGCAGCTCCTGCAGCCGGCGCGGAACCCGTACCGCCCAGCCCTTGTCCCGGAAGTGCCGCTTGATCTCACCGACGACCGTGGGCGTCGCGTACGTCGAGAACTCGACGCCGCGCTCCGGGTCGAACCGGTCGACCGACTTGATCAGGCCGATGGTCGCGACCTGCGTGAGGTCGTCCAGCGGCTCACCGCGGTTGCGGAAACGGCGGGCGAGGTGCTCCACGAGCGGCAGATGCATACGGACCAGCTGATTGCGCAGCTCCGCGTACTCCGCGCTGGTGCCGTCCAGTTCACGCAGTTCGATGAACTTGGCCCGCGCCCCGCTCCTGTTGTGGGGGTCGTGCTGTGATCCCGACGCGCCGTTGTCGGCGTTTCGCTCGTGTTCGTGCTGCTCGCTCATGATCCCGCCCGTCACCCGCCGCCGCCCTTCCAAGGACGTCCCCCCAGACTCCGTCCGGGGGGACCCCCACTGCGCGGCAACGTCTGGATCCTGTCGCCCGTCACTGCCGGAAAGCGCCTCGCGCTCGTCCTGGTCGACCGGCTCTCCCCGAGCCGTCCCGGCCGCCGGGGAACTGCCGTCCTCCGGGTGCGGCCGGGCCTGCTGCTCGGGGATGCCGTCGACGCCTGCCGCCAGACGCCGGGGCCCGCCCGGGCCGCCTTCGTCCCCGGCGGAGAGTTCCCGTGTGCCGCGCTCTTCGTCCCGCACCGGCCCGTCCCCGTTCCTCACGCCGGCCCGGGTCCCGCGCCGCGCTGTTTGTAGAGGCTGATCGAAACGGTTTTGTCATCGGCCACCGAGGAGGAGACCTTGCCTGCGAGGGCCGACAGCACGGTCCACGCAAAGGTGTCCCGCGCGGGGGCGTGGCCGTCGGTGGTCGGGGCCGAGACAGTCACCTCAAGCGAGTCGTCGATCAGGCGGAAGACACAGCTGAGCACGGAGCCCGGCACCGCCTGTTGCAGAAGGATCGCGCACGCCTCGTCCACGGCGATACGCAAATCCTCGATCTCGTCGAGGGTGAAGTCCAAGCGCGCCGCGAGGCCGGCCGTGGCCGTACGCAGCACCGACAGGTAGGCACCCGCAGCCGGCAGCCGGACTTCCACGAAGTCCTGGGTCGCGGGCTCGCCTGCGATCTGGGACACCCTCACCTCCAAGGTGGTACAAGCTCTTTCGGGGGCCGAGGGTCGCCCCCCGGGGTAACGCGCTACGTGTTTCAGCGGTGACGCTATCGCGCTCTCAGGTTTCCTGTCCCCGGGACCCCAACCCCTTGCTGTCACTCATAGTAAACCTATGTATACGCACAGTGGCTAGGGGTCTGCGGGCCCAATTGGGAAGAGGGCGCGCCGGATTGACGTACCCAGACGTCAGAGCATCGAACCGTCCGGAACCCACGTCACACCAGTACGTGGTCGACGAAGCACCAGCGCCAGCTCTCACCGGGCTCGAAGGTCCGCATGATCGGATGCCCCGTCTCCTTGAAATGCTCTGTGGCGTGCCGCAGCGGCGACGAGTCGCAGCAGCCCACGTGACCGCAGTCCAGGCACAGTCGTAGCTGCACCGGGTGCGAACCCACCGCCAGACATTCGAGGCAGGTGTCGCTCAGCGGTGCGGGTTCGGGCTGCGGCAGCGCGTCGGCGTGCGTGCACTGTTTCATGATTGCCAGATTACGTCGGGTGTGCGGAAATCCGCGCGGAAATGAAAGCGGGCCGAAACCGATGCATGTGATGCCCCTGCTCCTGCTGATCGCGGGCAGTGCCGCGGTGGCGGGCGCCGCACGCCGTACTCCGGTGCCGGCGCCCCTGCTCCTCGTGGCGGCGGGCCTGATCGTCTCGTACGTACCGGGGGTGCCCGAGTACACCCTCGACCCCCACATCGTGCTGCCGCTGCTGCTGCCCCCGCTGCTCTACACGGCCGCCACGGACAGCTCGTACCTCGATCTGCGGGCCCAGATCCGTCCCGTCGCGCTGCTGTCGGTGGGGTACGTGCTGTTCGCGACGTTCGCCGTCGGCTGGGCCGCGTACGTGATCGTGCCGGACCTGTCGCTCACCGCCGCGCTGGTGCTCGGCGCGGTCGTGGCGCCGCCGGACGCGGTCGCGGCCACCGCGGTGGCCCGCCGGGTCGGGCTGCCGTCACGGGTCACCACGATCCTCCAGGGCGAGTCGCTGGTGAACGATGCGACCGCGATCACCGCCTACAAGGTGGCGCTGGCCGCCGCCGTCGGCGAGGGCGCGACCTGGGCGGGCGGCATCGGCGAGTTCCTGCTCGCGGCGCTCGGCGGCATCGGCGTCGGACTCGTCCTGATGATGCCGATCCACTGGATGCGCACGCACCTGAAGGAGGCCCTGCTGCAGAACTCCCTGTCGCTGCTGACGCCCTTCTTCGCGTACGCGGTCGCCGAGCAGGTGCACGCCTCCGGAGTGCTCGCCGTGGTCGTCGTCGCGCTCTACCTGGGCCACCGCAACTGGGAGGTCGACTTCGCGACCAGGCTCCAGGAGGAGGCCGTCTGGAAGATGGTCGCGTTCATCCTGGAGTCCGCGGTCTTCGCCCTCATCGGCCTGCAGCTCCCGGTGATCCTCAAGGGCCTCGGCGAGTACGAGGGAGCGAGCGCGGCCTGGTACGCGGTGGCCCTCTTCGTGATCGTCGTCGCGACCCGCTTCGCCTGGGTGTACCCCGCGACCTACCTGCCGCGCCTGCTGTCCGCGCGGATCAGGAAACGGGAGGAGAACCCCACCTGGAAGGGGTCCTTCGTCATCAGCTGGGCCGGCATGAGAGGCGTGGTCTCGCTCGCCATCGCCTTCTCGATCCCGCTCACCGCGGAGGGCGGCGAGGACTTCCCCGGCCGCAACATGATCCTCTTCCTGACGTTCACGACGGTGATCGGAACGCTCGTCGTGCAGGGCCTGTCGCTGCCGCCGCTCATCCGCATGCTGAAACTCCCCGGGCGGGACCAGCAGGCCGAGACCCTCGCCGAGGCGAACGCCCAGGCGCAGGCCTCCCGGGCCGCCGAGCGGCGCCTGGAGGAACTCCTCTCCGACGAGCGCAACACCCTGCCGACACCCCTGGCGGACCGGCTGCGCACGGTCCTGGAACGCCGTCGCAACGCCGTCTGGGAACGCCTCGGGCAGGTCAACGCCGTCACCGGCGAGACCGCGGACGACACCTACCGGCGGCTGTCCCGGGAGATGATCGGCGCCGAGCGCGCGGTGTTCGTGAAGCTGCGCGACGGCCGCTTCATCGACGACGAGATGCTGCGCACCCTGCTGCGCCGCCTGGACCTGGAGGAGGCCGCCGCGTTCCGGGAGGGAACCTAGGCCGTGCCGTCCGGCCTGCCCGTGATCACGGCCGCGACCGTCGTCCCGCGCGGGAACGCGCCCTCCGCGGCGAGGGTCACGAGTCCGTACAGCGACTTGGCGACATAGAGACGTTCGACGGGCAGGCCGTGACGCTGTTCGAAGTCGTCGGCGAACGCGTCGAGCCCCGGAGTCGTACGGGCGTAGCCGCCGAAGTGGAACCGGTCGTCGAGGGACCAGTCGCCGCGCGGGCCACCGAACGCCTCCTCCTGGAGGGAGCGGATGCCGGTGCCCAGGAAGCCGCCCTTCAAGACCGGTATGCCCAGCGCGCGCCCGCCGGCAGGCAGGCCTCCGGCCAGGCCCGCCAGGGTGCCGCCGGTGCCGCAGGCCAGCGCGACGACGTCGGCACGGCCGCCCAGCTCCTCGCCCAGCGCCACGCAGCCGCGCACGGCGAGGGCGTTGCTGCCGCCTTCCGGGACCACGTACGCCTCCTCGCAGGCGGTCACCCGGAGGAGGGCGGCCAGGGTCTCCGGCTCGCTCTTGCGGCGGTACGTCGATCTGTCGACGAAGTGGAGCCGCATGCCGTCGGCCGCGCACCGGGCGAGGGACGGGTTCAGCGGACGATCGGCCAGCTCCTGGCCGCGGACCACACCGATGGTGGGCAGGCCCAGGAGACGCCCGGCCGCCGCCGTGGCCCGCAGATGGTTCGAATAGGCGCCGCCGAAGGTGAGCACCGTGCGGCCGGCCGCCGCGCGCAGGTTCGGGGCCAGCTTGCGCCACTTGTTGCCGATCAGCTCCGGATGGATCAGATCGTCCCGCTTGAGCAGCAGCCGCACACCGTGCCGCGCGAAGCGCTCGTCCGCGACCTCCCGCAGCGGCGACGGCAGCCGCGGCCGCAGGACGCCGAGGCCGAGGTCGGGATCGGCTGCTTCAGGGGTGTCGGGGCCGCTCACACCCCCATTGTCGGACACGCGCCCGAGCGACACGCGGCCTGCGCCCCGGTCAGGTCCCGCCCCGCGGGGGCGGGGCGGCCGTCACAGAAGGGCGCGGACACGGGCCCGCATGGCGGCCATCGTGAAGCCGCGGGGGTCGATCTTGCCCGGCTGCCACTCCAGATGACCGATCACCGAACGCTCCGTCCAGCCGTGGTGACGGCAGACCGCCGCGGCGGCCCGCGCGATGGCGTCCTGCTGGGCCTCGGGCCAGGGATCCTCGCCGTCGCCGAGGTTCTCGCACTCGAAGCCGTAGAAGTGGCGGTTGCCGTCGGTGTTCGCCTCGTTGTCCGCGGGCAGGGCCGTCTCGGCGACGACCGCGCGCAGCACGTCGTCGTCACCGAGGCCCGCGTGATTGGAGCGGCCGTAACCGACGAGGTGGACGCGGCCGTCCTTGGTGATGACGCCGTGACACAACGGGCCCGGCAATCCGCTGTAACCGTCCCGGCATATCTCGACCGTGCGTTGGCTGCCCGAGGTCACCGTGTGATGGATCATCACCCCGTGGACCGGGCCCCACGGCCCCTTGTGGTTGCGGTTGTGCTGCTCCCAGTCGCCGACCTCGACGACCGTGATGTCCTCGGCCTTGAGCCGGCTCAGAAAACTGCCCGCGGACATGGGTGAGGCCACGGCCGCCTCCTCACGGGACGCGACGGCCACCCGCCGTGGCCGCCTCGTACCGCTGCTTGTACCCGCAACTCCCGTGCAGCGACCACCTGTTCGCACAGCGAGGTGCTGGGGCCGGGCTGGGGCCGGGCGCCGGGAGGCCCTAGGCGCGCAGGAAGCCGTCCCCGTGCGTCGCGATGTGGCTCTCCACCGCCTGGAGCGCCTGCTGCGTGGCCCGCGGGGAGCCGCTGCCGCGCCGCTCCGCGAGGTAGGCCGCGCCGAGGGTCTTCAGCAGATCACCGCCGGTCCGCTGCGCCTGGACCTCGTCGATCTTCTGCTTGCCCTGTGTGAGGCCGCGCTGTGCTTGTTCCTTCGCGCGGTCCAGGAAGCCTGCCATGGCCGTCTCCTCCGTCGTCGTGCGTCGTGCCTGTTCAACGGGGAGCCCGATCTTGGAGTTCCCGGTCGGAAAGGCCCGCGGACCCTCGGCCCGGGTTGCCCGGCCTGACCGGGCGCCCGCAGTATGCCCCGCTTCGCGAAGATCCATTCCCGCTCTTTCGTGTAATAGCACCAACACGTTCCGTGATGGAAGTGTGGGAGCCGCAGCTCGTTGCACGATCGGGAGGACATTTTCATGTCGGTAGGCGAAGAGATCCGCGCGGACCAGGATCAGCCGCAGAAGAGTCTCGGCACATCCGCGGCGCGGAACCTGGCCACGACCACCAAGTCCGCACCGCAGATGCAGGAGATCAGCTCACGATGGCTGCTGCGCATGCTGCCATGGGTGAACGTGCAGGGCGGCACGTACCGGGTGAACCGCAGGCTCAGCTACTCCGTGGGAGACGGCCGCGTCACCTTCGTCAAGACCGGTGACCGCGTCCAGGTCATCCCGGCGGAGCTCGGCGAACTGCCGGCGCTGCGCACCTACGAGGACCAGGAGGTCCTCACCGAACTGGCCGCGCGCTGCGAACAGCGGGAGTTCGAACCGGGCAGTGTGCTCGCCTCCTTCGGCAGCCCGGCCGACGAGGTGTTCCTGCTGGCGCACGGCAGGGTCGAGAAGATCGGCACGGGTCCGTACGGGGACGACGCGGAGCTGGGCACGCTCGCGGACGGCGCCTACTTCGGCGACCAGGCGATCCTCGACCCGGACGCCATCTGGGAGTACACGGCCCGCGCGACCACCGCGTGCACGGTCCTCGCACTGTCCCGCACGCACTTCGACACGATCGCGGAGCGCTCCGAGTCCCTGCGCGAGCACCTCGCACACCTGCGCGCGATCCCGCACCAGCGCGCCAACAACTACGGCGAGAAGGAGATCGACCTCGCGGCCGGCCACACAGGAGAGCCCGCCATCCCCGGGACGTACGTCGACTACGACGCGGCGCCACGAGAGTACGAACTCAGCGTCGCCCAGACCGTGCTGCGCATCCACACCCGTGTGGCCGACCTCTACAACCAGCCCATGAACCAGACCGAGCAGCAGTTGCGGCTCACGGTCGAGGCGCTGAAGGAGCGCCAGGAGCACGAGCTCATCAACAACCGCGAGTTCGGACTGCTCAACAACTGCGAGTACGACCAGCGGCTCCAGCCGCACGACGGCGTACCGAGCCCGGACGACCTGGACGAACTGCTCACCAGGCGGCGCGGCACGAAGATGCTGCTCGCCCACCCCCGGGCGATCGCCGCGTTCGGCCGTGAGCTCAACAAGCGGGGCCTCGTCCCGGAGACCCTGGACGTGGCGGGCAACCGCATCCCCACCTGGCGCGGAGTGCCGATCTACCCGTGCAACAAGATCCCGGTGACCGAGGCCAGGACGACATCGATCATCGCCATGCGTACGGGCGAGGCCGAGCAGGGGGTCGTCGGACTCCAGCAGGCGGGCATCCCGGACGAGATCGAACCGAGCCTGTCCGTGCGGTTCATGGGCATCAGCGAGCAGGCGATCATGTCGTACCTGGTGACGACGTACTACTCGGCCGCGGTCCTGGTACCCGACGCGCTCGGCGTCCTGGAGAACGTCGAGATCGGCCGTTGGCGGTGACCTCCGCCACCTCCGGCGCACCGCATGCCGTGTCCCCGTCCGCCGGACCGGGTAGACCCCAAGGGGACGTCCGCGCGTCCCAGGAGGCGGACCCATGGGTGAGTTCATGACTCGGACGCGCACGGAGGTACGGACGGACCGGCAGCGGAGCCCGCTGTCCGCGGTGGGAGGGGCGGCCGTCCCCGACCGGGGTCCGGCACCCGACGGGCCGCACGGCCCGCCCGAAGCACAGGAGGCGGCCGTCATCCTCGACAGGGCCCGGGTCTCGGTCGAACCGGAACTGCGCCGGGCCGTCGAGTCGCTGCCCGGCCCGATGCGCCGGGTCGCGTTGTACCACTTCGGATGGGAGCACGCGGACGGCACTCCGGCGGCGGGGAACGCGGGCAAGGCCATCAGGCCCGCGCTCGTACTGGCCGCGACCGGAGCACTCGGCGGTCACCGGACGGCGGCCGTCCGGGCAGCCGCCGCCGTGGAGCTGGTGCACAACTTCACCCTGCTGCACGACGACGTGATGGACCGGGACACCACCCGCAGGCACCGGCCCACCGCCTGGGCCGTGTTCGGTGACGCCGACGCGATCCTCGCGGGGGACTCCTTGCAGGCGCAGGCGCACCGGCTGCTCGCCGAGGATCCGCATCCGGCGTCCGTGGCGGCGTCCGCGCGGCTCGCCGGCTGTGTCGTCGAGCTGTGCGCGGGACAGCAGGCCGACACCGCGATGGAGCGGCGTGCTCCCGACGACATCACGCTCGACGAGGTACTGGCCATGGCCGAGGCCAAGACCGGCGCGCTCCTGGGGTGCGCGTGCGCGCTGGGGGCGTTGTACGCGGGCGCGGACGACGCGGATGTCGCGGCGCTGGACGCGTTCGGGCGTGAGGCCGGGCTCGCCTTCCAGCTCATCGACGACGTGATCGGTATCTGGGGGGACCCGGGGCGCACCGGCAAGCCGGCCGGGGCGGACCTCATGGCCCGCAAGAAGTCCCTCCCGGTGGTCGCGGCCCTCGCCTCCGGCACACCGGCCGCGGCCGAACTCGCCGAGCTGTATCGGGCGCCGTACCGGAACGGCGATCTGGAGCGCACGGTCCTCGCCGTCGAGCGGGCGGGCGGTCGCGACTGGGCGCAGATCCAGGCGGCCGACCGGATGGCGCGGGCCCTCGGCCATCTCTCCCGTGCGGTCCCGGACCCGGAGGCGGCGGAAGGTCTGCTGTCGCTGGCGGAGTTCGTGACCCGGCGGACCTCATGAGGAGGGCCGTCTGAGACGCCGGACTTCTCTGTCGCGTGCGGCACCTGACGGCGCGGCGGGGCGGAGAGGCTCCGGTTTCGGCGGGCCCCGCGCATCCCCACGGTGC
>NZ_JBHWZP010000119.1:0-25205 GCF_042728395.1 Streptomyces sp. NPDC060205 | reverse complement strand
CGCGCAGTTCCCCGCGCCCCTAGGTCGGTAGGGGTTGATGGTGCCGTGCTCCGCGCCCCCCTCAGCGGCAAAAGCAGGGGCGCAGCCCCGCTTTTGAGGGGCGCGGGGAACTGCGCGACCAGCCACGACGCACCCGCACGTACAAACCCACATGCCCCCACCCCCTCAGGGGCGCGGGGAACGGCGCGACCGGGACCGCGGCGGGCCGGGGGCGGGCGTCAGGTGCGGGTCCGGGCGGTGTCGGTCTCAGCGGACAAGGCACGGACGCTTCGCGTCGAACCGCCAGTCCGGCACCAGGTACCGCATCCCGGCGGCATCGTCCCGCGCCCCCACCCCCTTCTTCAGATACAGCTCGTGCGCAGCGAGCAACCGCTCCCTGTCCAGCCGCACCCCCAGCCCGGGCGCGTCCGGCACGGCGATCTCCCCGTCGACGATCCGAGGCGGGTCGACGGTGAGCCGTTCCAGCCCTTCCTGCCAGATCCAGTGCGTGTCGAGCGCGTTGTACTCGCCCGGCGCCGCCGCCCCGCAGTGCGTGACCATCGCGAGGGAGATGTCGAAGTGGTTGTTGGAGTGGCACCCCCAGGTCAGCCCCATCGCGTTGCACAGCTGGGCCACCCGCACGGACCCCTGCATGGTCCAGAAGTGCGGGTCGGCGAGCGGAATGGACACGGACTGGAGCGCCAGCGCGTGCGTCATCTGCCGCCAGTCCGTCGCGATCATGTTGGTGGCGGTCGGCAGACCGGTCGCCCGCCGGAACTCCGCCAGGATCTCCCGCCCGGAGTACCCGCCCTCCTCCCCGCACGGGTCCTCGGCGTACGCGAGCGTGCCGACCAGCGGCTTGCACAGCTCGACGGCCTCGCTCAGCGACCACGCCCCGTTGGGGTCGAGGGTGACCCGCGCGCCGGGGAAGCGGTCCTTGAGCGCCCGTACGGCCTCGACCTCCTGCGCACCGGCCAGTACACCGCCCTTGAGCTTGAAGTCCCGGAAGCCGTACAGGTCGTACGCCGTCTCGGCCTGCCGCACGATCGCCTCCGGCGTGAGCGCCTCCTCGTGGCGGACGCGGTACCAGTCGACGTCCGAGTCGGGCTCACGGACGTACTCCAGGTCGGTCCGGCCGGGATCGCCGACGTAGAAGAGGTAGCCCAGGACCCGTACGGAGGAGCGCTGTTGGCCGTCGCCGAGCAGCGCCGCGACCGGTACGTCCAGGTGCTGGCCCAGGAGGTCGAGCAGCCCGGACTCGACGGCCGTCACGGCGTGCACGGTGGTGCGCAGGTCGAAGGTCTGGGCTCCCCGGCCGCCGGAGTCACGGTCGGCGAAGCGGTCCCCGATCGCCCGCAGGACGCGCTTGTAGTCGCCCACCTTCGCGCCGACGACGAGGGATTCGGCGTCCCGCAGGGTCCGGGTGATCTTCTCGCCACCGGGCACCTCCCCCAGTCCCGTACGGCCCTCGGAGTCCTTGAGGACCACGATGTTGCGGGTGAAGTAGGGGCCGTGGGCGCCGGAGAGGTTCAGCTCCATGCTGTCGCGGCCGGCGACGGGGTAGACGGCGAACTCGGTGACGGTCGGCTGACTCATGCGGATCCATGACCTTTCGGAGTGGGGAGGGAGGGACACCGGTCCCAGGGAACGGCTCACAGGCTGAGGACGTCGAGGGTCCACTCCAGCGCCAGGACGCCGCCCAGGCCGAGGACCGCGAGGACCGTCGTGTAGGTGGTGCGCACCTTGATCGCCTCGATGACCGAGAGGTTGAAGTACTCCTTGAAGAGCCAGAATCCCGGGTCGTTGACGTGGGAGAAGGCGATCGAGCCGCAGGACACGGCGAGCACCATGATCTCGGGGTGGATCCCGCTGCCCGCGAGGAGCGGCAGCACCACGCCGGAGGCGGTGACGACGGCGACGGTCGCCGAGCCGAGCGCGACGCGCAGGATGACCGCGATGAGCCACGCCAGGATGATCGGCGAGATGGCCCAGCTGTCGGTGGCGTCCTTGATGTAGTCGGAGATGCCGCCTTCGACGAGGACGTTCTTGAACGCGCCGCCCGCGCCGATGACGAGGAGGATCATCGCCATCGACTGGGCGGCCGACGTACAGGACGTGTTGACGTCGGCGAGGCTGCGGCCGATGCGCGGGCCGAACGCCCAGATCGCCAGGAGCAGGGTCAGCATGAGCGCGATCGGCGCCGAGCCGATGAAGGCGACGAAGTGCAGGACGGGCCCGTCGCCCGGGACGGTCATGTCGATGACGGCGGCGCCCGCGATGAGCACGACGGGGAAGAGCGCGACGGACAGCGACCAGCCGAGGCCGGGCATCTCGCCGTCCTCGAACTCGCGGTCGCTGACCAGGCCCTTGGGGATGGCCGGGTCCATGGCCCTGATGAACGGCAGCCGCGGCCACAGCAGGGCGATGAACGCGCCCACCGGGACGGCGATGAACAGGCCGTAGAACAGGGTGTGTCCGACGGAGGCGTGGAAGGTCGCGGCGACGGCGGTGGGGCCGGGGTGCGGCGGCAGGAAGCTGTGCATCGTGGACAGGGCGATCGACATCGGCAGGCCGACCCACAGCAGCTTCGCCCCGGTGACCCTGACCAGCGTGAACGCGATCGGCACGATGATGATGAACGCGACCTCGTAGAACATGGTCACGCCGATGAGCATGGACGTGACCACCATGGCCACCTGGACCCAGCGCGGTCCGAACGCGTCCAGCAGCCGGCCGGCTATCCGCTGGGCGGCGCCGGAGTCCCCCATCACCCGGCCGACCATGGCGCCGAGCCCGATGGTGAGCATCGTGTCGCCGATCTGGCCGCCGATGCCCTCCGAGAGGACGTCCGGGATGTCGGCGACCGGGATGCCCTGCACCAGGGCGACGCCCACCGCGACGAGCAGCAGCGCGGCGAAGCCGTTGAGTTTCATCCGGGTCATCAGGAACAGCAACACCACGACGCTGATCCCGACTACGAGCAGAGGCATGCAGTTCCCCTTTGAACTGGCCGTGTGTCAAGCGATGGCTCGGGCGGTACGCAGGCGGTACGTACGCAGGCGGTACGTACGTCGGCGGCATGTACGTCCGCGGTATGGCGGTATGTACGTCAGGCGGTGACGCGGCGGAGCGGCGCTCCGACGAGGGCGAGGCCGGTGTCGAGGACCGCCTCCAGTGCGGCGAGGTCGGCGGCGCCGGGATCGGTGAGCGGAGCCCGTACGGGTCCCACCGGCAGGCCGCGCAGCCGGGCGGCGGCCTTGACGAGGGACACGGCGTACCCCGGCACGCGGTCGCGCAGCTCGACGAGCGGGACGTAGAAGTCGCGCAGGAGCTTGGTGAGCGTGGCCTCGTCGTTCCCGCGCAGGGCGGTGAAGAAGGCGCTCGCGATCTCGGGGGCGAAGGCGTGGACGGCCGACGAGTAGGCGGGCACGCCGACGGTGGCGTACGCGCGGGCCTGGATCTCGGCGGTGGAGGCGCCGTTGAAGAAGAGGAAGCCCTCGGGGGCGGCGAGCGTGAGCCGCTGCAGCCGGTCGAGGTCGCTGTGCCCGTCCTTGAGGCCGACGACGGTGGGGATCTCCGCGATGCGCCGCAGGGTGTCCGCGGTGAAGGCGACCTGCCCGCGCTGGTACGCGATCAGCGGCAGCCGGGTGCCTGCGGCGATCCGGCGCAGCTGCCCGACCAGGCCGTCCTGCGGGGCGCCGACCAGGTAGTGGGGCATCACGAGCAGGGCGTCGGCGCCGGCCTCCTCCGCGATCCGGGCGAAGCGCAGGGCCTGTGCCCAGCCGTAGCCGATGCCGGCGACCACCGGCAGGCGGCCGTCGGCGATCTCGACCGTGGCCTCGACGACCGCGCGGTACTCGTCCTCGTCCAGCGAGAAGAACTCCCCCGTTCCGCAGGCGGGGAAGACGGCGCCGGGGGCGGCGGCGTCGGGCCCGGGGGCCAACTGGGCCGTCAGGTAGGCCCGGTAGGACTCCAGGTCGAGCCCGCCGCCACTGCCGCGGCCCTCTCCGCCCCCCTCGCCCCCGCCGTGCCCGCCGCCCCCGTCGATTTCGTCGCGGAAGCTGGTGAGGGGAAACGACAGCACCCCCTCCGCCATGCCGTCGCGCAGCCGCTGGACCACGGCCTCGATCTCCGCGCTGTACCGCATCCCTGATCTCTCATCTCTATATGCAGATGATGTACATGTATGAGAACGGAGGTTAGGTCGGTGAACCGGACACGGTCAATGGGTGCAGCAGCGCGGATTTACGATGAGGCCATGCCGGAGAGCAGCGGGGGCCGCGAGGTACGGGGAGCTCAGGAACCACGGGGCACGCGGGGCGTACGCGGGGTGAAGTCGGCGAGCCGCACGGTCGCGCTGCTCGAACTGCTCGCCGCACGCGGCGACCGGCCGGCCCGCCTGGACGAACTCGCCGAGGAGCTGGACGTACCCCGCAGCAGCATGTACCAGCTGCTCCAGACCCTCATCGACTGCGGCTGGGTACGCTCCGACACGACGGGATCCCTCTACGGCATCGGGATCCGCGCCCTGTTCACGGGCACGAGCTACCTCGACAGCGACCCGCACGTCCGCCTGGTGCGCCCCTACCTCGACCAGGCCTCGGACGCGCTCGGCGAGACGATCCACCTGGCCCGGCTCGACGGCCCCGACGTCGTCTATCTCGCGACCCGCGAGTCCCACGAGTACCTGCGGACCATCAGCAGGGTCGGCCGCCGTATCCCGGCCCACGCGGGCGCGCTCGGCAAGGCCCTGCTCGCCGAACGCCCCGACACCGAACTCCCGCTCCCGGACGGCCCGTTGCCCGCCCTCACCGGGAACACCCACACCTCTCCGGCCGACCTGCGCACGGACCTCGCGGGAGTACGGGCCCGCGGGTACTCCGTCGACCGCGAGGAGACCGTGACCGGCATCGCGGGCTTCGGCTTCGCCCTGCGGTACGCCTCCCCGGCCACGGACGCCATCAGCTGCTCGGTGCCGGTGGCCCGCCTCAGCGAGGCCCACGAGGCCCGGGTGATCGCGGTCATGAGGGAGACCCGCACGAAGATCGAGAGCGCGCTCCCTTCGGCCTCGGGAGCACCGGACTGGCGGTGAGCCGGGCGCCACCCCTCACTCCACCGCCCACTCCAGTGCCTACGCCCCTGCCTACGCCCCAGTTCCGCGGCGCATGACGAGGGCGGCGGCCACCACGGACGAGACCACGGCGAGCACCGCGCAGCCGCCCGCGGTCGCGCCGAGCGCCGCCCACGGCAGCTCGACCGACGTCCGCACGGAGAGCAGCCGCAGCGCGCCCCACATGCCCAGCAGATTGAACCCGGCGACGAGCAGCCCCAGCACCGCGCCGACCGCGGCCACCAACAGCGCCTCGGCGCCCACCAGCCGCAGCACCTGCCCCCGGGTGGCGCCGGCCAGCCGCAGCGCGGCCAGGTCGCGGACCCGGCCGGGGGCCGCCATGACGACGGTGTTGACCAGCGAGATCCCGGTGTACAGCAGGGCGATGCCGAGGACGAGGACGAAGCCCATCCGGGTCGTCCGGTCGGACGCGGGGTAGGTCGCCCGCACCCACTGCCCGGCGGTGAACACTTCCCCGCCCGACTCCCTTACGGCGTCGCGCAGTTCGGCGGACGCGGCAGCCATGGCACCGGCACCCGTGAGGCGTACGTCGACGCGGTCGGCGTACGCCCGCGGAGCGTTGCGCGGGGTGACGTACACGCCGTTGTCGCCGGTGCCGGTCGGCATGACCGCGGCGATCCTCAGGGACCTCCTCGTGCCGTCGCCGAGCCAGACGTCCACGCGCTGCCCCACGGTGTGCCGCTCCCACTCCTCGTTGACGATGATCGAGTCGTCGTCCAGGTCCCTCGCATCCCCCGCGACGAGCGGCAGACGGACCGTGCGGGTGAGCGGGCCGGGTTCGACGGCCCGGGCCTCGGAGCCGATGAGCGCCACGCCGTCCTCCAGTACGTACACGGCGCTCGACGAGGTCACGGAGACCTCGGTGCCCGGCACCGCGCGCAGCCTCCTCGCCGTGCCCTCGTCGAAGCCCGCGCCGCGCGGCGCGGTGACCACGAAGTCGGCGGCGGTCCGCGCACGGACCTCGGCCGCGCTCGCCGCGTGGAGGGTGGCGACGGCACCCAGCAGCGAGCCCGTCAGCGCGACCATGACCAGGACGGGCGCCGCGACGGCGGCGGTACGCCGGACGCCCGCGGCGGCGTTCTCGCGCACCAGCATCCCCGTGGCACCGGGCAGCCGGGCCGGCGCCCAGGCGATCAGCCGGGCCGTCGGGCGCACCAGCACCGGTGCGAGCAGCGCCACCGCGGTGATCAGCAGCAGGGGCCGGCTGATGTAGGTCTTGCGGTGCAGCAGGTCGCCGGGGTCGCCCACCAGGGCCAGGACCGGCAGGACGACGGCGGTCAGCAGCAGGCCGCCGCCGGACAGCCGTCGGCCCCACGTCATGGTCCCGGTGTCGACGGCCGCCTCGCGCAGCGCCTCGGCGGGGCCGGTGCGCCCCGCCCGCCAGGACGCGGCCACCGCCCCGGACAGCGCCACGAGCACGCCCGTCCAGAAGGCCATGGAGTACGGCCAGGTGTGGTCGCCGACGGTGAACCAGCGGGGCGCGAGGTCTTCGCCGACCGCCCACGCGGCGAGCCGCGGCGCCCCGTACGAGCCGAGCAGGCAGCCGACCGCCGAGGCGAGCACACCGATGAGGAGTGCCTCCGCGACGACCATGCGGCGCAGCTGTCCCGGGGTCGCCCCGGCCGTGCGCAGCAGCCCGAACTCCCGGCGGCGCTCGGCCACCGCGAACGCGAAGGTCGACGCCACCACGAACACCGACACGAACCCGGTGACACCGGCCGCCGTGCCGAACAGGGCGTTCATCGCGGTGAGTGCCTCTTTGTCCCGGTCGGGATCGGCGTCGGCGTACCGGCGCGCGTCCCCGGTGAGGACCTGGACGCCGTCGCTGGCGTGCCCGGTCTCGCGTACGGCCTCGCGCACGGCCTGGCGCACGGCCGCCGGGTCCGCGTCGACGACGAGCTGGACGCTGCGGGGGGCCAGCCGGGCGGCGCGGGCGTCGGTGTGGAAGAGGGCGTTCTCGAAGCCGGGTTCGGGTCCGGGGGCGGGTCCGGAGGCTGGTCCGGGGGCGGGCGCAGGCGCGGGGCCCGCGTCCCGTTCGGCGCCGACGGCTCGTACGGTTCTCACGGCTCCTACGGTTTTCACGGTGCCGACGACTCGTACGGTGCCGGTGTCGGTCCGTATCCGCGTGCCGGGGCGGGCCCAGTCGCCGCTGACGGCGACCTCGTCCGCGGCCTTCGGCGCGCGTCCCGCGACCAGCTCGTACGGAGCGAACGCGGCGGTGGACCAGGGATGGCCGACCAGATCGCCGGGGCCGGCCCCGCCCCGGACCCGTACGGGATACGACCGGTCCTCGACGACGGTCCCGAGGGTCTTCAGCCTGGCGACCAGCTTCTCGGGGACCGCACGCGGCTGCGCGAGTTCGCGGGTGCGGACACCGTTCGGAGTGGTCACCCGCAGCGTGTCCATGCCCTTGACGACGACGGGCGCCGCGGCGAACCGCTCGGGCCCGCGGTCGGGCGCGTCCAGCGAGGACGCGAGGACCAGCCCCATGACGGCGATCAGGGCCACGCCCGACGAGAGGGCGACGAAACTGCCGGCGAAGGTGACCCAACGGGCGCGCAGCGTACGCAGGGTGGTGCTCAGCACGGCGCGGCCTCCAGCCCGGTCACCCGCGCGGCGATGTCCTCGGCACCGGCGCCGGTCAGCTCGCCGTGGACGCGGCCGTCGACGAGGACGACCACGCGGTCGGCGTACGAGGCGGCGACCGGGTCGTGGGTGACCATGACGACCGTCCGGCCCTCGCCGTCGACCATGCCGCGCAGCAGGGCGAGCACTTCACGTCCGCTCCGCGAGTCGAGCGCGCCGGTGGGTTCGTCGGCGAACAGCACCTCGGGGCGCGTGATCAGGGCGCGGGCCAGGGCGACGCGCTGCTGCTGGCCGCCGGACAACTCCGTCGGCCGGTGCCGGGCCCGTCCGCCGAGTCCGACCTGCTCCAGCACCTCGCGGACCCGGGTCTTCGCGGGGCGGCGGCCGGCCAGCCGCAGCGGCAGGGCCACGTTCTGCTCGGCGGTCAGGGAGGACAGCAGGTTGAACGCCTGGAACACGAAGCCGATGCGCTCGCGGCGCAGGAGGGTCAGCGCGGTCTCGCTCAGCCCGGTCAGTTCGGTCCCGCCGACGACGACCGAGCCGGAGGTGGGCCGGTCGAGCCCCGCGGCACACTGCAGCAGGGTCGACTTGCCCGAGCCGGACGGCCCCATCACGGCGGTGAACGTCCCCTTCGGGAAAGCGAGCGACACCTGGTCGAGGGCGGTGACGGAGGCACCGCCGGAGCCGTGACGCCGGGTCACGGACCGCAATCGGATCGCGGCGTCGGGTGCGTCGTCGGCCTTGCGGCCGGTCACGTCGTGAGTCATGCGTCCCCGCTCATGTGGGTGTCGGTGGTGTCCGCCGGTGTTGTCCACCGGGGTTTCCGTCGGCGCGGTCCGCCGGTACGGTCCGCCGGTGCGGTCCGTGGGCGCTTCCAGAGTCGGTCGGCGAACCCTCGTGGCGCGCTACGGCAGGGACGAGACTTGGGGTAGGGCCAGGCCTACCCCCGATCCACGTCCTGGCCCGATGGCGCCGGACGACCCCACGCTCGTACGGTCCTACGGTGATCCCCATAGACCCGGTGATCCCCATAGACCCGGTGATCCCCATAGACCCGGCGATCCCCATACATCCGGCGATCCCTGTCCACCCAGCGATCCCCATCCACCCGGCGATCGCTGTCGACCGCCCTCGGAACGTGTGGCAGGCCATGTCCCGCCCGGGCTTCCTGCTGTCGGCGTGGCCCTGGCGCGCTGTCGCGTACCTGCTCACGGGCGCGGTGACAGGCGCCGTCGCCCTGGTGGCCATGGCGGCGGTGACGGTGGTCTGCGGCGCGCTCGCTCTCCTCGTCGTGGGACTTCCCCTGCTGGTAGTGGTCGCCCTCGGCGGGCTGCCCGTGGCGGGGGCCGAGCGGCGCAGGCTGCGCCTGATCGACGACGAGCCGGCGCCCGGCCGGCACCGCGAGCCGCCGGCGCCGGGCCTGCGGGCCTGGCTGACCACCCGGCTGCGCGAACGGGCGACCTGGCGGGAACTCGGGTACGCGCTGCTGTTCGCCGTGCTGCTGTGGCCGGTGGACGCGCTCGCGCTCACCCTCGCCCTGCTCCTGCCGCTGTCCGTGGTCGCCGCGCCCCTGCTGATGGCCACGGTCGGCGGCGGCGAGGAGACGAAGGTGCTCAAGCTGTGGACGGTGACCACCTGGCCGACCGCGTTCGGCGTCGCCGTACTCGGCCTGCTCCTCCTGGCCCTGTGCTGCTACGTACTCGGTGTCGCGGCAGGCGCCCGCGCCCAGCTGACCCGCATGCTCATCGCCTCCCGGGAGGACGAACTCGGCGCCAGGGTCGTCGAACTGGCCAGCTCCCGCGTGCGGTTGGTGGACGCCTTCGAGGCGGAGCGCCGCCGGATCGAGCGCGATCTGCACGACGGCGCCCAGCAACGCCTGGTCGCCCTGAGCATGACCCTCGGCCTGGCCCGGCTGGACGCACCGCCGGGCCCGCTCGCCGACCAGCTCACCACGGCCCACGAGCAGGCGGCGCAAGCCCTCGCGGAACTGCGCGAACTGATCCACGGCATCCATCCCAAGGTCCTCGCGGACTACGGACTGCAGGCCGCGGTCGCCGACGCCGCGGACCGCTCGGCGGTCCCCGTGGACGTCGACCTCGAACTGCCGGACCGGCTGCCGGGCCCGGTGGAGTCCGCGGCGTACTTCGTGGTCTGCGAGGCGCTGGCCAACGTCGCCCGGCACAGCGGGGCGACACGCGCGCGGGTGAGCGGTGGCCACCGTAACGGCCGCTTGTTCCTGCAAGTGCGCGACGACGGCCGGGGCGGGGCCGACGCCTCGGCCGGCAGCGGACTCACCGGCCTCGCGGACCGGGTGTCGGTGCTGGATGGCAGACTCGCCCTGTCCAGTCCGCCGGGCGGCCCGACGCTGTTGCTTGTGGAGGTTCCTTGCGAGTCGGTACCGGCCGGGACGGCCGATCATTGCGGATAGTGCTGGCCGAGGACAGCGTCCTGCTGCGGGAAGGACTCATCGGCCTGCTCGCCCGCTTCGGCCACGAGGTGGTGGCGGCCGTCGGGGACGCGCCGGCCCTGCTCACGGCGGTAGAGGAACACACCCCCGACATCGACATCGTGGTGACGGACGTACGCATGCCGCCCGGCTTCCAGGACGAGGGCCTGCACGCGGCGGTACGGCTGCGTGAGAAGCGGCCCACGCTGCCGGTCCTGGTCCTCAGCCAGTACGTACAACGGACGTACGCCTCCGAACTCCTGGACTCCGGCGACGGATCCGGCGTCGGCTACCTGCTGAAGGACCGCGTCGGCCAGGTCGAGGAGTTCGTCGACGCCCTGCACGAGGTCGCGAACGGCGGCACGGTCCTGGACCCCGAGGTGGTCCGCCGCCTGCTGCGCCACCGCCGCGACCCCCTGCACCACCTCACACCGCGCGAGCGAGAGGTACTGGCCCTGATGGCGGAGGGCCGATCCAACGGCGCGATAGCAAAGACCCTGGTGGTCTCCGAGGCCGCGATCGGCAAACACATCAACGGAATCCTCACGAAGCTGAACCTCCCACTGGAGGGGGGCACGCATCGGAGGGTTATGGCGGTTTTGGCGTTTTTGCGGGGGTGAGGGGGGGGTTGGAGGACGAGGGAGTTGGGGGGCGAGGGGGTTGGGGGGCGAGGGGTCTCTTGACCCGCTGGGACCGCTGGGATCGGGGTGCCGGGCCGTGATCGACGTGGCGGTGGGCGACCGCTGGATCCGCTCGATCGTCGAAGCGCCGGGCCGCCAACCCCCGGCACGGTTGGGCCAGCGGGCCGAGGGCCATGGCATGGTCTGCGACCCATCACCCGCCTGAGCCCCGATCCGGTACCCTGTGGTGCGAGCGTCCCTGGCCGGCGCTGCGGCACGTGGCGCGGTCCCCGCACCTCATCCCCGCGGCAACGACCGAGAACGCTCAGGGCTTGACCGGGAGACCTGGCCACGACTCATCCATCGAGTCACGCGCAAGGTTTCACACAAGCCCCGCCTTCGTAGCTCAGGGGATAGAGCACCGCTCTCCTAAAGCGGGTGTCGCAGGTTCGAATCCTGCCGGGGGCACAGCACAAAGGGCCAGCTTAGGAGGAGTTTCCTCCCAGGCTGGCCCTGTCTGTTTCAGGCACCGTGCCACATGCATGCCATTACATCCGCGCCCCCTTAGGCAGCCCGTCCGCATGCGGACGGGAGACACACGGCAGGCGGCCGGCTCGCTACGAACTCAGGCCGAGTAGCGAATGGACTGAAGAAGCTCATCGGATCCGTCATCGAGCAGCCAAAACGACCAACCGTTGCGGTTCGGGTTGACGTCCGGCTTGTAGTGCGCCACCACCGCTCGGGCCGCTCCTGTAGGCGTCTTGAAGCTCTGCCCGGCAAGCGGCCCCGACGTGATGTCGATCCGCTTCATGGCTCGGTCATAACTTCCACGAGTTCGATGACCTTCGTAGTCGGCGTACACGTCAACCTTGCGCTCCGCCTCCGCGCTCTCCTTGCTCGTGGCGGTCGGCGCAGCGGACGGCACACTTGCGGTCCTCACCAGCCGGGCGACGACCTCGCCTGCCGTCGTATTACCCATGCGGGCAGCGAACTCGATGGAGCGATAGGTCTGTGCATCTACCTCGATAGCCGGACTCATGCCCTCCCCTTTCAAATCGGCACCGTCCAGCCGAGACTACCACGCACAGAGAGCGCATGTCGCGAGAAAGCAGTTTTCCAAGGATTCTGCGAATTCAGCGAGAGCATCTGCAGACAGGAGAACCGGCTCAGGGAGGCTCCACCGGCTCGACACCGCACAGTTCGGCGTTGCAGCTACGCACCCACCGTCGCCGGAGTAGCGGCCGGTCACAGGTCGGCCCCCCTTTTGCTCCGGAGCGCGTACAAGGGCGTTGGCAAGCCGCGCCTTGGCGTCAGCAGGGCAGGCTCCATTGCAGTCCCAGCGCCCGAGGGGGCGTCGGGGTGAGTGCGGCGGCACGGCAGGCAGTGCCGTGGTGCCGCTGTCCGTTGAATGCGCTGGGCGAGTCCGAAGAAGAGACTTGCCGCGTCACCCCTGCCGCACATCACTCGACGGCCCATCCTCACGGGCACGAGGAACTCGCAGCCGTCACGCTCGAAGCGGACACGTCTATCGGACGGCGAGTCGGGATGGATTCAGACTCCCCAGTCCCGGCCCGGCTCTCCACGCAACGCGCCCCAGAAGAGACAGCCGCCGCAATGCCCATCGAATCACCCATCCCGGTGAGTGGGCAGGCCAGTACGGCGGTTACGGGCGGGCGACCAACGCTCGTGGCATGCGTTGGGCGATCCGACCAGCCCGCTTGCTTCCACTCGCACATCGACAGGGCATCGAACCTCCCGCCTTTACATAAGACTTCGAGCCCACCCAGTTCGACTGAGTTGCAACTTTCCCTACTGGTTCGAGGAAGACAAGCGTGATGCCGGCGCCTCCCCCGTCGCGCACTCGGGCACCACTTGGAGCATGAAAGCCAACGCCGCATAGACGTGCGATTACATGCCTGCCCTCAGTCACCCAGGAGGATTAACTGCCCGCAATCGACTGCTGACCCAGAACTCGACGCAGTATCCTCTCCCCTCCGATCACCCTCTCATTTGGATCCGCGCTAGCGGGATCCATCCCGCGAGGAATGGGAGGTGTGATGGAAAAGGAGAACTGCAAGTTCCCCCCAGAACCGGAGACGGATCCGGGGAGAACTAACAAGGGGCGACTACCTCGCATCGGCGAGGCCGTTCACCGTTGGGCACCTGTCGTGGCGTCGGTCGTTGGTGCGGCCGCCGCCATTTGCAGTGCGCTCAGGAGCCTGACCGGCTGATCTGGCCAGGCGCCATTCTCCTGACAAGTGGAGCCTCACTGGGGTGCGAGTGGCCACAACCCCCGGTGGGGCTTCACTTTTGCCCAAGACCGAAAGGATGCGCCCTGGGCGGGCGCACATTGTGGCATACGCCCAGGAACCCTTTCTAGACCCCACAGCAATCTATGACCCATTTGAGTGAGTAGTTGCTTCGCACGAATGAGCCGACCATCCTCTGGCCCCGTAGGGACTCATTTGAGCTGAACACCCCATTTGCTACGCGGGCGTCAGAATCCGTAAGCGTCAACTCTGGGGTGATCAGCACCGCCTGCCCTAGGTGATCACCAGCAACACCAGCCACATCAGAGCGGCAAATGAGGGTAGCCCGTAGACGATCAGTGGCAGTGAACTCCAGCCCGGTGGCCTGCACGTCAGAGTCTCTGCGTACTCGGAGAAGAGCGCAGTTGCGCGGCGTTGGATCGCACGGAAGTACTTGAAGTGGCGGTGGCCGACGTACAGCCAGGTCAGCGTGAACACGATCCCGAACGCCGCGATCACACGAGCTGAGGGCAGGTTCGTATCACCAGCGGTCAGGATGGTTCCATAGGCGACAGCCAGGAGGGACTGCGCTACCAGGAACAGATTCCCCTGCTGGTAGCGCACATTGTCCTCATGTAGGCAGTGCTGCCACAGTCGGCTTCCCGCTGCGTGGTCTCCGTCCGCCCCATCGGCTGAGTCCCCCATGGGAACTCCTTGCCCGCCTGCCGAGCGGAACTACCCCCTCCGTGGCGCGTCGCGCACTCTCGCATGGGACAGCGAGCACGAGGCCGTGCAGCCCGCCCACCCTTTGAGGCGAACTGAAGACGGGTGTCGCAGGTACGAATCCTGCCGGGCACAGGAGATGGCACATACGGACTCGTTGTCGTTGCCTGTGGGGTTCAGCGTGCCGTTCAGTCCTTGGCCAGGCGCCGTCAACGGAAGGGCAATACGGAGCCAAGCCCGTCCGCGACAAGCCGAGTTCGATGCGGCGGTCGTAGCGCGCCTGGCTGCACTCTTCGGCCAGGCGGGCGTCGGCATACCCCTGGCCGCGATCCACTGGCTCCCCGCGAGACGCCGTGTGCGGCACGTCCTCCACGCACTGTGGTTCATACCGACTGCCTTTGGAGCGTTCGTACATATCTTGAGCATGGTCGTGCTCGGCCTTGCAGAGCGCACCGATCCATCCCGTAGGGCCCTCCGAAACGGCTGAAACGGCCGAACCGGACGCATCGGTCATGCCCGCACAGCCGTATCCCCCGCCCCATACAACCCTTCCCCCTCTTGAGTCGTCTACGGCACCACCCAGCACTTTCCCAGGAGGAAATCTCTATGCCCCTGCCCTTCCGTACCGTTGTCGCCGTTGCGGCTGTGAGCGCGTTGGCCGGTGGGTTGGTCACCGTGGTCGGTGCGGTGCCGGCGTCCGCCGCGCCCGCCAAGTACGCCGACGACTTCAATGGCGACGGGCACCGGGATCTTGCGATCGGTGCGCCGTACAAGACCGTGGGCGGCGCTGAGGCCGCGGGTTCCGTCGTCGTGTCCTTCGGGTCCGCCGCCGGACTGACCACGCGGAAGGTCGAGCTCACCCAGAGTTCCGCCGGGGTGCCTGGCACGCCGGAGGACAGCGACCACTTCGGTATGTCGATCGCCGGCGGAGACCTGGACTCCGACGGTTACGCGGACCTGGTCGTCGGCGCCGACGGGGAGGACGTGGGCGAGTACGAGGGCCAGGGCAGCGTGACGATCCTGTGGGGTGGCGCCGAGCCGTTCACCACCAGCACCACGACCACGGTGGACAACCCCCGCCAGTGGCAGGGGCACGGTCTGGACGTGGCCGTGGGGGACTTCACCGGTGACAGCGCCGCGGACCTCGCCGTCATCGAGCCGGACGCGGTCGCCGTCTACAAGGGCGGCTCCTCCCGGGTGACCCAGCCGACGTCCGCCTACACCCTGACCGTCCCCGGCGCGCAGCTCCTCAACTGGGAAGCAGCCGTGGGCGATGTCAACGGAGACGGCAGGGACGACCTGGCCGTGACCGGCGATCCCGGCACCGGACGGCCGGGCACCGACATCTACACGGGCCAGGAAGGCCGTCCGTACCGGATACAGCGGGTGCAGGACGGCGACACCGCGGTCGCCCTCGGCGACATCAACGGCGACGGCTTCGCCGACATGGCCACCTCCCTCACCTGGCCCGACATGTTCTCCATCGCCGACCCCAGCGACGGCGCCGGGTACGTGACCGTCCGCTACGGCAGCACGACGGGCTTCGGCGACCCGGTGACCCTGCACCAGGACAGCACCGGTGTGCCCGGCGCCAACGAGGACGGCGACGGCTGGGGATCCTCGGTGGCGATCGGCGACATCACCGGCGACGGCAAGGCCGAACTGGTCGTCGGCGCCAACGGCGAATGGCTCGGCGACCTGGAGAACGCCGGCGACGTGACGGTGTTCCGTGGCTCCGCCGCCGGTGTCTCGCAGTCCGGCGTCGTACGCATCTCCCAGGACACCGCCGGCGTTCCGGGCGCCGCCGAGACCGATGACCTGTTCGGCGCGCAGGTCCGGATCGCCGACTACAACAACAACGGCAAGGGCGACTTGGCGGTGACCGCCTCCTTCGAGAACGACCGCAGCGGCGGCCTGTGGACCCTGCCGGGTACGGCGTCCGGTCTCACCGGTACCGGCTCCGCATCCCTCAGCTCCGCCGACTTCGGCCTCGCGAGCGGATCACGCTTCGGGGAGTCACTGCTCGACTGAGCCGGGCGGTTGTTTTGGATGGGGTTTTGGATGGGGTGCGGGCAGGAGCAGATCATGCCCTGACCCGCTCCCCGCCGGCCCAGTCATCCCACTTACTCGGCGTCAGCCCAGTTCCTCCGCCAGTCCGACGATGATGCCCTCCGGACCCCGGACGTAACAGAGCAGGTAACTGTCCTCGAAGCGGGCGATCTCGCCGAGGAGTTCGGCGCCGTGAGGGCGGAGGCGGGCGACCGTGTCCTTGATGTCGTCGACGGCGAACATGACGCGATGCGTGCCCAGGATGTTGTGCGGCTGGTTGCGCGGGCCGACGCTGACCGCCGCGGGGCTGCGGTACTTCGCCAGTTCGAGGCGGCTGTGGCCGTCCGGGGTACGGACCATCGCGATGTCGCAGCGGACGCCGTCGAGGCCGGTGCACTGGTCGGCGACGAGGCCCTCGACCTGCGTCCTGCCCTCCAGTTCCATACCGAGTTCCACGAAGAACGCGATGGCGGCGTCCAGGTCCTCGACGACGATGCCGACGTTGTCCATCCGCTGAATCGCCATGACGATCTCTCCTTCTACGTCGTGCGGCCGCTGTTGGCCGCTCTCGTCTCCGGGACGGAGCCGGTGTCACGTTCTCGACATGCGCAAACCGTCGAAGTTCGTCCGGGGCGACTCACAGGTGCCGGCCGCGGTAACGAGTCGACGTGAGCGGACCCCTCCCCGCCCGGCGTTCCCTCGCGTGACGGCGTACACACACGACGAGGTACGGCACCACCGACACCGGCACGAGCCGGCTGACCAGCCAGACAAAACGGTGCTCGACGTACGCCCAGGTCGTCGCCGCCTGCCAGCCGTGGGGCAGCCCCATCAGAAGAAATGAGGCGGCCAGGGTCAGAGCCGTCGCCGCCAGCACTCCGAGGGCAAGGTACGCGGCGAGTTCAATCCACCATGTCCTGCTGATGGTCCTCACCGCGGCGTCGAGGCGCTGAAGGCCACCATGGCAGCGTCGCGGATCCGCTTCGTACGAACACGGGTGGCCAGGACTTCCAGCGCGGCAGCGTTGGAGGGTTGCGGCCACTTTGAGCTGCGCCCAGTCAGATGCGTCAAGCAGGACACGGACCCAGGGCCGGAGCTGAGGCCGGCGGCTCGGCGATCCAGATGTCTCAGGACCGCGGACCGTGCCATCACCTGGTCCGAGTCGGCGAGGACTGCGCCGATCACGTAGACCTCGTCGACCTCCGTGACCCGCTCAAGCTCACGCACGTAACTCCGGAAGCGGAGGTGCTCGGCGGGCTCTTCCTGCCGCAGAACCTCGTGGTCTGTCATGCGCCCCGCCTCTGTCGCTCGAACAGTCCATGAAGTCTGACATCAGCGGCTGACATCAGCCGCCTACAACAGTGGCCGACGCCAGTCGCCGACAACGGCAGAGGCACAACAGCGCCGCATCGCACCTGCCATGAACTCAAGGCATCCCACGCCGTTACGCTGCACGGATGTCATCTGAGGCCGCGCCCTTCCATCCGATATATCCGGTCTGCCCGGAGTGCAGCGGGCAGTTGAGGGCTGGCGGCATGCTTCTCTGCCGGCGCGAGGACGACGGCCGACGTGCCTGCCGGCAGATCTGGGCGTGCGCCGGCCAGCACGTCTGGTGGAGATGGTCCGACCGGCCAGCCGACGACCTGGAGCACTGCCCGCATCCTCAGCTGTTCGGCGACTGACACCCATCACATACACGCACCCGCACCCGGCGGGCGCCCGGCAGGCACCACCCCCGCCCCCGCCCCACCCACTCCGCCCCCTCCTGATCACCCATCCACCCCCCTCCCGTCACCCACCCCCGCTACGCTGCGCCCCGCCGCGCCTGGGGGGCGCGGGCAGGTGTTTCAAGGGGGAGAACCGTGTTCGTACTGTCCGTTCTGTTGCTCATAGCCGCAGTCGTGCTCTTTCTCGTCGGGCGTGGCGGTGGTGGAAACACCTCGGGCTGGAAGCTCGGGGCCGCGCTCAGTGCCGTGGCGGGGCTGTTGGCGGGCGTCTTCGCCTGCGTGCATGTCGTGAGCGCCTACGAGGTCGGCGTGCCGGTGACCTTCGGCAGGGTCGGTACGCCGTTGGCCTCGGGCGTGCACTTCAAGTCGCCGTTCACCGATGTCACGTCCTTCTCCACCCGTCCGGTGGACCTGAACCTCAATGACGACGACGTGGTCGAGGTCCGCTCCTCGCAGGGCGGTGTGCTCTACGCGGACGTCACCATCAAGTGGGCCGTCGTGCCCGCGAAGGCGGTCGGCCTGTACCGGCTGGCGGGCAGCGAGGAAGCCGTCGAGGAGCGGCTGGTGCTGCCGGACAGCCGCGAGATCATCCGCAACGTCTTCGCCAAGCACACCAGCGAGGAGGGTTACGCCTCCGCGCGGGAGCGGATCGGCTCCGAGATCGCCGGTCTCGTCAAGGAACGCCTGGCGCCGCGCGGGATCGACGTCACCTTCGTCAACCTGCGCAATGTGCGGCCCTCGAAGAAGCTGCAGGAGCAGATCGACAAGAAGATCCAGCAGGAGCAGGCCACCGAGCGGGCCACCGAGGCGTCGCGTACGGCCACGGCGGAGGCGGAGCGCAAGCGGATCGAGGCGGAGGGTGTCGCCCGCGCCAACAAGATCATCGAGAAGTCGCTGAGCGACAAGGTCCTCTACAACCAGTGCCTGGAGGCGTACAAGGAAGCCGCGAAGGCCCACCCGGTGTACGCGGTCCCGTGCGGTACCGGCTCGAACGGCACACCGGTCATCGTCGACGGCAGCAAGAACTGACTCCGCACGCGTCACCCTGAAAGCACGGGCCACTGCGTTTCCAGGCTGTCGCGCCCTTGCGACAGCCTGGAAACAGAGCATTGCCCCGCATGGGCCCCGGTGCGAGGATCTTGGGACTTCACGCATCCCATGGGGGTTTGTCATGGCGCTGTTCGGAAACGCGCACACTGTCGATCCGCAGAAGGCCCAGAACGACTACGCGCGACTGCTGGGGCAGAACGAGCAGGTGTACGCCGCCTTCCAGCTGATCCGCGACACCATCCTCTTCACCGACCGCCGTCTCATCCTGGTCGACAAGCAGGGCATCACGGGCAAGAAGACGGAGTACCACTCCGTTCCGTACCGCAGCATCACGCACTTCGCCGTCGAGACCGCCGGGACCTTCGACCTCGACGCCGAGCTGAAGATCTGGATCTCCGGCACGCCCACGCCGATCGAGAAAACCTTCACCAAGGGCGTCGACATCTACGAAGTCCAGGCGATCCTCACCCAGTTCGTCGCCCGCTAGGCGCACCAGCAGGCGATCCCGGCGGCGTTCGTACGGGCCCCACCAGTACCCCGGGCGGGGGCGTGGGGCGCAGGGTGCCGAGCCCCTGTCGGTGGGTCGGGGCTAGCATCCGTTCATGACTACTGACAACCCCGGTACCTCCGCCTCCGCCTCTCCCGTTCTCGACGTCGACATCGATGCGCTGCAGGGTGGGTCCGCGGATCTCGGCCAGTACAAGGGTCAGGCCGTGCTCATCGTCAACGTGGCGTCCAAGTGCGGGCTCACCCCGCAGTACGCGGGTCTGGAGCGGCTGCAGGAGCGGTACGCGGCGCAGGGCTTCACCGTGCTCGGGGTGCCGTGCAACCAGTTCATGGGCCAGGAGCCCGGCTCGTCCGAGGAGATCGCGGAGTTCTGCTCGGCGACGTACGGCGTGACCTTCCCGATGACCGAGAAGGTCGACGTGAACGGGGACGCGCGCCACGCCCTCTACGAGCGGCTCACCGGCTTCGCGGACGGCGAGGGGCACAGCGGCGACATCCGCTGGAACTTCGAGAAGTTCCTGATCGGCCGCGACGGGGCAGTGGTCGCCCGCTTCTCGCCGCAGACCGAGCCCGAGTCCGCCGAGGTCGTGTCCGCGGTCGAGGCCCACCTCGGCTGAGCCGGCGGTCCGCATCGGCTGAGGCACGGGCCCGGCACCCCCGTCGTCCTCAGCGCCCCGGCGGCGCGCGCTACTCCTCGCTGCCGCGGATCTCTTCCCGCAGCTCCTCGGGGCATCCCGTGCCCCGGGGCAGCTGATAGGGCGCCGCGAGACGGTACGTGCCGGCCCTGGGCGCCAGCAGTTCCGTCCACTGGTCGCCCTGGGCGTCCTCCTCCGTCTCCATCAGGCAGCCGTTGACGTTGTCGTACGACTTCGGCGCCCCGTCCTCCCGCTGCTTGGACTCCTCGGTCTCCTGCGGGGGCTTCACGCTCTTGCCCTCCGCGTCGACGAGCCCGAGCCACGGCGAGTACGGGATCCGGATGAGCACGCGCCCCGCCCGCTTCACCTCCAGCGTCAGCTCCCCCTGCTCGGCACGGTCGACGACCGCGGGCGGGTCGGCCATCGGCGTGGGGTCGGTGACCTCGAAGAGCTGCCAGTTGGCGTCGCCCCAGACCTGCTTCAGGTACGGCATCCCGCGCTGGACCAGTTCGCGCTCGCGCTCGCCGCCGTCGCCGTCGGGCTCGCCCTTGGGGACGACGACGTAGTGGACGGCCCAGCGCTGCAGCCACTCGTGGTAGTTCGCGGAGTTGAGGGTGTCGTCGTAGAAGAGGGGGTTGCGCTCCATGTCCGCCTGCCGGTTCCAGCCACGGGCGAGGTTGACGTACGGGGCGAGGGCGGACGCCTCGCGGTGCGAGCGGGCCGGTACGACCTCGACGCGGCCCTTCTCGGCGCCCGCCACCTGGAGCTGGTTGACGAGGGGGGCCAGTTCGCGGGCCCAGGACGCGGCGGGGGTGGTGTGCACGATGTCGTCGACGGCCTTGAAGGCGATCCAGCCGTTCACGGTGACGAAGGCCAGCAGGATCGCGTACCACTTGCGTGAGCGCGGCACCGTGAAGGGCAGCGCGGCGATCAGCGTGACCCCGCCCAGCAGCATCGGCAGCCGGCTGATGTTGGAGCCGATCTGCGAGTTGATCAGCCAGACGAGGACGACGGCCAGGCCGTACACCGCCGATGTGATCCGGACCGTCTTCCACTCCTTGGGGACGAGGAAGTAGGCGCAGGCCGCGGTCGCGAACGGCAGCAGGACCGAGCCGAACATCATCGGCTGCGTACCGGAGAACGGGAACATCCAGGCCGAGACGCCCACGACCGCGGCGGGCGCGAGGCCCAGCGCCCACGCTCCCGGGCGGCGCTTCTGCAGGAACAGCGCGACGGCGACGAAGCCGACGAAGAGGCCGGCCACCGGGGACGCGGCGGTCGCCGCCGCGGCGAGGGGGGCGGCGCACAGGGCCTTGGCCCACCGCTTGTAGCGCCAGCGGTACGGCCAGCAGAAGACGACGGCGGCGGCGCCGAGCGCGAAGACCATGCCGAGGCCGAAGGTCACGCGGCCCGAGATCGCGTTGCACAGCAGCGCGAACACTCCGGCTGCCGCGGCCGCCACGGGGTTGCGGACGGCCCGGCTGCGCATCAGCACCAGCATGAGCAGTCCGGCGGAGAGCGTCCCCGCGATCATCATCGTGGTCCGCACACCGAGCACGGCCATCAGATACGGGGACACCACGCTGTACGACACCGGGTGCATGCCGCCGTACCAGGCGAGGTTGTAGGCGGATCCGGGGTTGCGCCCCACGAACTCCGCCCACGCGTCCTGCGCCGCGAGGTCGCCCCCACTGTTCGCGAACGTGAAGAACCAGATGATGTGCAGCACACCGGAGAGTGCGGTGGCGAGGATGGCGGGGTGCCGGACGAAGCGGTGCAGTCGGGTGCCTTCGGGGCCACCGGGGCCGGGGGCGGGGGCGGGGGCGTCAGCCTCGTCGGCGACACCGGGGCCGGCGTCCGGGCCGGCGGCGGCGTCGGCGGCCGGATCGGCGGCGTCCTGTGGGCCGGCCTCGGTGGTCGGCTCGGGGTCGGCGGCGAGTCCGGCGGCGGCCGGCTTGGCCTCGGCGGTCGGGCCGGGGGTTTGGGCCGGGCGGGAGTCAGCCTCCGGGGCGGCGGCCTCAGGGTCGGAGTCAGGGACCGGGTCGGAGTCAGGTACCGGGTCGGAGTCGGGGACCGGCTGGGAGCCGGTGGCCCGTCCGGCGTCGGGGCTTGCGGTCGTGTCGGCGGTCTCCACCGTGCCGGAGCTGACAGCCGTGCCGGGGGTCTCGGCCATGTCGCGGCTCCCCGCCGTGCCGGGGGGCTCGGGCGGGCCCGGTTGCCGTGCGGCCGCGTCGCTGGAGGGCTCCGCCGTGTCGGGCGGTGGTCCGGGCGCGTCGTCCGGGGGCTCGACGTGCCGCGTGCGCACGCTTATTCGCGGGCCGGCCTCTCGGCCCGGCTCGGCGTCGTCGGCATGCGTCGGCTCCGCTGTCGCCACGTGCTGGCACTCCCGTGTCCCGTTGTTCCACTCTCGGCCGGGCCCCGCGGCGGGCGGCCTTGCCCCATCCTGGCGACGCTAGCACGCACCCCGCCTCGGAGCTCCTGGGTGGTGCTCCGTGGGCGGGGTGCGGTCGGTTCTTCTGTTTGTCGGGTCTTCCGTTCTTTGCGGGCGTACGTCCCCGGGAAGGGGTACCTCTCCCGGGGACGTACGTCCCGTCAGGCCACCCGGGTCAGCTTCGCGCCGAATCCCGGTTCGGCGAGATCCGACTGGAGCGCGACCGGAACCTCGACCGCGTCACCCGTACCGTCACCGACGCTCAGCGAGCCGACCTTGGTTCCCGCCTTCGCCTCGTGCGGGATGTCTCCCTCGTCCAGCTTCAGCTTGACCGTCTGCCCGGCCCAGCCCACCGCGGAGACGTCCTTGGTGGCGACGACCGGTGTGCGACCGCCGAGCCCGTCGTCCACGTACCCGACGACGTCACCCTTCTTGAGGATCTTCTGCGAGGTCAGCGCGTCCTGGGCGGCGATCATCGCCTCCTTGCTGACCGCGTTGACCGTGTCGATGATCGGCGGCGTGTGCTGGCCGAGGATCGCGCCGACGACGATGACGTTCTCGCCGCCGACCTCCTGCGTGGCGGCGAAGAGCAGGTTGCCGCCGGCCTTGGTGGTGGAGCCGGTCTTGATGCCGATGGCGTTGTTGTACGGCACGAGGCGGTTGTAGTTGTCCCACTTCTTGCCGGACGGGTCCACCCAGGTCGGCAGCTTGGTGATGTCGACCAGCGCCTTGATGTCCACCAGCTCGTTACCGAGCTTCACCTGGTCCTCGGCGGTGGAGACCGTGGTCTCCTTCAGGCCCGAGGGGTCGGTGTACTTCGTGTTCTTCATGCCCAGGTCCTTGGCGGCGGCGTTCATCTTCTCGACGAACTTCGCCTCGGAACCCGCGTCCCAACGCGCCAGCAGCCGCGCGATGTTGTTCGCGGACGGGATCATGATGGCCGCGATGGCGTCCTTCTCGGTGAGGGTGTCGCCCTTCTTGACGGTGTTGAGCGTCGACTCGCCCTGCGCGTCGTAGCCGCCCTCCGTCTCCGCCTTCTTGTCGACGGGGATCTTCGCGCCGTCCGCACCGGCCTTCAGCGGGTGTTCCTTGAGGATCACGTACGCCGTCATGGCCTTGGCGACCGAGCCGATCGCGACGGGCTTCTGGTCCCCGAACGAGTCGACCGTGCCGATGCCGTTGACGTCCATCCAGCCCTGGCCCTCCTCGGGCCACGGCAGGGAGACCTTGTTGCCCTCGAAGGCGTAGGTCTCGTCGGCGGTCAGCGCGAGGGTGGGGGACGGCAGCGGGCGTACGGCCTGTACGACTGCAAACACCACGGCCAGCAGAAGGACCAGGGGCGTCCAGATCTTGACCCGGCGCACGAGGGTACGGACCGGGGTCTGGCGGGGCGGCGGGGTGTTCGTCAGCTCCGCCAGCAGGTCCAGCGGGGGCCTCGGCGGGAGGGGCTGCTGGGTCGTCCGCTCGGGGCCGGCCTGCGGGGCGCCTGCGGCGGGCGGGGCCGAGGGCGAGACGGACGGGCCCGGCGGCGGGGCGGGTTCGTCGAGCGGCTTGAGCGCGACGAACTTGCTGGTGCGCTCGGCGGGGGCTTCGGCTTTGGGCGCCGCCGCCGCCGCTTCAGACTCGGACTCGGCGACCGACTTGCCGTCGGCCACGGCCTTCGGGGCAGCGCCCTTGCCCGACTCGGCACCCTTGCCCGACTCGGTCGTCCCGCCCGGGCCGGTCGTCTTGCCCGCTCCGGCGTCCGGCTTGGCGCCGCCGCCCAGCTTGAGCATGGTCGTGGGCTGATCCACCGCCGGGGGCCGCTTGAAGATCGCGGTGGCCTGGTCGACCCCGGGCTCGGGCTTGCCCGCGTCGGACGTGGAGTCCGGCGTCGCGGCGGGGCCCGCGTCGGCGGCGGAACCTGACGTCGCGGCGGAGCCCGGCGCGGTGGCGGAACCCGACGTCGCCGCGGAACCCAACTTCCCGACGGAGTCGGGCTTCCCCGCGGCATCCGCCTTCGCGACGGAGTCCGACGTCGCCGCGACATCCGGCTTCACGACCGAGTCCGACTTCGCCGCGGAGCCCACGTCGGAACCGGACTCCACGTCGGGGCCCGAGTCCGCGTCAGGACCGGAGCTCGCGTCGGCACCGGAGCCCGCGTCCGGGACGGAACCCGGCTCTGACGCGGAGCCCGCGTCAGCTGCGGGAGCCGCAAGAGCCGCGCCCAAGGGCGGCTTCGTGGCGAGGACTTCCGCCTCCGGGCCGTCCGCCGTGCGCTGGGCATCGGCCTTCGAATCAGTCTTCGAACCGGCCGTCGAGTCGGCCTTCGCATCCGCCTTCGTACCGACGGCACTCCCGTCGGCCGCGGCGTTCCCCGCGCTCTCACCGGAGGCAGAGGTTCCACTGCTCGGCGAGGCGTCGGCCTGCGGCACAGCGCGCTCGGCCGGTGCGTCCGCCGGAGCGGCACCTCCCGACCCGCTCTTCGCCTCGTCCGCGGCCTCGGTCGCGCTCTCGTCCGCGCCCTTCGGCTGCGGCTTCGCCGCGTCCCGCGCGGCGCTGCCGACAGCAGCACCAGCACCCACGGCCGGTGCATCCTCAGCCGCGGAATCCTCCGGCCCGGAGTCCAGGTCCGGGCCTGCGGCCACATCCGTACCGGCGCCCGAGCCCGCTTCCCCAGAGTCGGCGCTGGAGCCGGCATCGGAGCTGGAGCCGGCGGCCGGGCCTCCCCCGGTCACGCCCGAGCCCGCACCCGACACCTCCGGCTGCACGCCGTCGCCGTCACCGCGGACATCGCCGTCACCGCGGACGCCACCGTCACCGTCACCGCCAGCGTCCCCGTCGGCGCGGGCGTCCCCGTCGGCGCGGGCGTCCCCGTCGGCGCGGGCGTCCCCGTCGGCGTCGGCGCGCGCATGGGCATCGCCCACGCCGCCCCGCCCCGCGCCCCGCGCAGCCGAATCCCCGCCCCGCGCAGCCGATCCCGCGCCCGGCGCAGCCGAATCCGCTGAGGCGCCCTCAGGCGCCTCCTCGTCCGCCGTGGCGGCCTGGGCCGCCGCGGCGGACCGGAGTCGCGCGTCGCCGCCTCCGGTGCCC
>NZ_JBHWZP010000118.1:0-25250 GCF_042728395.1 Streptomyces sp. NPDC060205 | reverse complement strand
CCCGCGGGCTCTGCGTATCCTCGGGGCGTGCTTCTCTCTGACAAGGACATCCGGGCCGAGATCGACGCCGGGCGTGTACGGATCGACCCCTACGACGAATCCATGGTGCAGCCCTCAAGCATCGACGTGCGGCTCGACCGCTACTTCCGGGTGTTCGAGAACCACCGCTACCCCCACATCGACCCCTCCGTCGAGCAAACGGACCTCACGCGGCTCGTCGAGCCCGAGGGGGACGAGCCGTTCATCCTGCACCCCGGGGAGTTCGTGCTGGCGAGCACGTACGAGGTCATCAGCCTGCCCGACGACCTCGCCTCGCGGCTGGAGGGCAAGAGCTCACTCGGGCGCCTCGGGCTCGTCACGCACTCCACCGCCGGGTTCATCGACCCCGGGTTCTCCGGGCACGTGACCCTTGAGCTGTCCAACCTCGCGACCCTGCCCATCAAGCTCTGGCCGGGGATGAAGATCGGGCAGCTGTGCATGTTCCAGCTCAGCTCGGCGGCCGAGTTCCCGTACGGCAGCGACCGGTACGGGTCCCGCTACCAGGGGCAGCGCGGTCCGACCGCCTCCCGTTCCTTCCTCAATTTCCATCGGACCCAGGTGTGAGCGGGAGCGGGACGAACAGCATGAGTGACGTACGCGAGAATCTGACGTACGAGGGGTTCGGGGGCGCTGTCCGTGAGCTTGCCCAGACCATCGCCGACGACGGGTACGAGCCGGACATCGTGCTCAGCATCGCCCGTGGTGGCGTCTTTGTGGCGGGTGGCCTGGCGTACGCCCTCGACTGCAAGAACATCCATCTCGTGAACGTGGAGTTCTACACGGGGGTCGGGACCACTCTCGACATGCCGGTCATGCTCGCCCCCGTTCCGAACGCCATCGACTTCTCCGACAAGAAGGTGCTGATCACGGACGACGTGGCCGACACCGGCAAGACGCTGAAGCTCGTGCACGACTTCTGCGTCGACGCCGTCGCCGAGGTCCGCTCCGCGGTCATCTACGAGAAGTCGCAGTCCCTGGTGAAGTGCGAGTACGTGTGGAAGCGCACCGATGAGTGGATCAACTTCCCGTGGAGCGTCGAGCAGCCCGTCGTGAAGCGGGCGGGACAGGTGCTCGACGCCTGACGTCCGGGGGGCGCCCGGTCAGGGTGCCGTTCGTTCCACCGGGATCCACAGTTCCGCGTCCGCCTCCGTGGCGTCCGCGGACAGGTGGGTGCGGAGGATCTCCGGGCCCGGCCTGCTCCGGTACGGGTTCGACGGGAACCACTGCGTGAACACGTCCCGCCACATGTGCTGCAGTGCCAGCGGGAACGGGCCCGTGCTCTCGAAGACCGCCCAGGTGCCGGGTGGGACCGTGAGGGAGTCCAGGTCCTGCGGGACGGTCGTCCCGGGGCCCGTCACCACCGCGTGGTAGTAGTCCAGTTCCGTTCCCTCCGCCCTGGACGGGTCCAGGCTGTCGCTCACGCCCACGATCCCCCGCGGCTCCTCACCGGACAGTGCGGTGATCCGGTGCAGGGTGTCCGGTGCCAGGCCTCGGATGAACCTCGCGATCTCCGGGTTCATCCCCTCATGGACGAGCGGGACCCTGATCCTCTTCCCGACCACCTGGAACGCCTCTTTCCGTACGATCCTGTAGCGCATACTGCTGCTCCCCTCGATGACCAGGCGGAAGGACAGCCGGGGCTGGGAGGTCAGGGCGGCGCCGGTGCTCCGGGCCTCGCCCGGGCCCACGCCGTGCACCGCGCGGAACGCCCGCGCGAACGCCTCGCCCGAGCCGTAGCCGTACCGCACCGCGATCTCCAGCAGCGTCCGCTCCCCGGCCAGCACCTCGGCGCCCGCCACGGTGAGCCGTCTGCGCCGGATGTACTCGGACAGCGGGAGCCCCGCCAGCGCGGAGAACAGCCGGCGGAGGTGGTACTCCGACGTCATCGCGATCCGCGCCAGTTCGGTCACGTCGACCGGCTGGTCGAGCCGCGACTCGATGTGCTCCAGAGCCTCGTTCAGTCGCTCCAGCAACTCGGCCTCCTTCCTTTGCGTCCTCCACGTTAGGAACGACGTACCTTGCCGCACCCGACAGTCCGTGCCCGGTTCGGTCGGGTCCGGCGACAGGCGGGCCGCCGCGTCACACCATTAAAGAAACGCTTGCGTTTCGCTTCCGACTTCCGTAGTTTGTGTGTACGAAACCGTTTCGTATCGATCGTCGATCAGTGATTGGCGATTGGCTCAGAAGGGGAGGGAGAGGTGCCGTGACCGTACTGCCGGCCGTCGGCCTCTCCCTCGTCTCCGCCGTCTGTTACGCCATGGCCGCCGTGGTCCAGGAACGGACCGCCGCCGGTACCGCGAGCCTGCGTTCCACGCTCACCCGCGGTTCCTGGTGGGGATCCGTCGCCCTCAACGGCGGCGGGGCGCTGCTGCACGTGGTGGCCCTGCGGTACGGGCCGCTGACCCTCGTACAGCCGCTCGGCGCGCTGAGTCTGGTGGTGGCGGTGCCGCTCGGTTCGCTGGTCACCCGCCGCAGGACCTCCGGCCGGCAGTGGCGCGGGATGGTCCTCACCCTTGCTGGGCTCGTCGCGCTGCTCGCCGCCACCGCGTCGGGCGGCACGCCGGCCGACACCCTGGGGACCGGTGAGGTGTTGATGGTCGCGCTCGCCGCCGCCGGTGCCGTCGTGGCGCTCGCCCGCCTCGGCGGCTCGGGCCGTCGCGACGGCACGGCAGCCACCCCGGGCGGCGGGCTCGCCTTCGCGGCGGCCTCGGGCATCGCCGCCGGGGTGGGTTCCACGCTGGCGCAGAAGCTCGCCGTCGGGTCCGCGCCGGGCTGGGGCCTCGCCGCGGTGGCCGTGCTGACCGTGGGGTTCGCCACCGCGGGGGTGCTGCTCTCGCAGAAGGCGTACCGCAGCGGTCTGGGCGGGCCGCTCGCCGTGCTCACCCTGGTCAACCCGGTCGCCGCGTCCGCCATCGGCATCAGCCTGCTCGGCGAGGGCGTGCAGTACGGGGGCTTCGGCGGGCTCGGCGGCCTGCTGGCCCTCGGCGGCGCCGTCGCGGCGGCCCGCGGGGTCGTCCTGCTCAGCCTGCCGCGGGCACGGCCGCGGGCGCTGTCCCCGGCCGAGGCGCAGCAGGAGGCAGGGGCCGAAGGTGTCGGCGAACTGACCGGCTTCGTCCATCTCACCGGCATGAGCCGGGCCACTCCCTGAAAGGCAGTGAACGTAGAAAATGACCATGACCACGCTTGAGATCCCCGTACGGGCCGCCGTGCGCGCCGCCGGACTCGTGGACGTACCCGCGGTGGCGCGGTTGATCGCGCAGAGCTCCGCCGGGCATTCGGAACAGGCTCAGCGCGCCCTGCGGCTCGTGCTGGCCCATCACGCCCTGGAGAAGGGGCAGGTGTGGGTGGCCGAGCGGGACGACGACGGCACGCTCCTGGCCGCCGCCATCTGGCTGCCGCCCGGAACCGGCACCGATCCGCCCGGCCCGCACCTGAGGAGCGTGCTCTCCCGTGAACTGGCCACCGGCCGTTCCGAGGCCACCGGTCGTTCCGCCGCCGCGCCCGCCTTCTGCCTGCCGCAGAACCCGTTCCTGTCGACCGTGCTGAAGGCGGCCGGGCCCGATCCGTCGGCGCCGTACTGGACGGTGGTCGCCGTCTGCGCCCCGGACGAGACGGAGGCCTGGGACCGTACGGTGGTCGACGGGCTGCTGGCTCCGGGGCTGCGGGCCGTCGACGCGCAGGACGCCACCGCCGTCGCGGTCACGATGTCCGCCCGGCACGGGGATCAGCTGCGGCACCTCGGGTTCCGCGGGCCGCGGCGGGCGCGTGTCGCGCCGGACGCGAGCGTGTGGCTCACCACCCGGCACGCGCTGGTGGAAGCCGCCGCCTGAGCCTCGCTGCCGGCCGCGCCTGCGGCTACTGGCAGACCACCGTGATCCGCTGGACCTCGTTGTTGGCGAAGCCGCCGCGGTTCCATGGCGGGGTGAGGGGCTGGGCCGTACCCTCGGCGTCCGTGGCGCGGACCGTCAGGACATGGCGGCCGGGGGCCGCCGTCCAGGACGTGTGCCAGTGACGCCAGGCCCACGGACCGCCGTCCGCGGCGGCGAGTTCGGCGCTCTGCCAGGACGCGCCGTCGTCCGTGCTGACCTCGACCTTCGTGACCGGCGCGCGGCCCGACCAGGCCCGCCCCTCCAACCGCACGGGGCCGGGGCGTACGACCCGGGTGCGGGACATGAAGTCGGGGAAGCCGGGCGGGATCATCAGCGCGCGCGGGGCGATCCGGGTGACCGGTTCGCCGGGCTCGCCGGAGGACTGGCGGAAGCGGTACGCCACCGCCTGCTGGAAGCCGGTGAAGGGCGTGTCGGTCAGCTCGATGTCGGTCAGCCACTTCACATGCGCCATGCCGTACCAGCCGGGGACGATCAGCCGCACCGGGTAGCCGTGCTGCGGTGGCAGCGGGGCGCCGTTCATCTCGTACGCCACCAGCACCTCGGGATCGGCGGCGGTGGCGTCCTCGACCGTCAGACTGCGGCCGTAGTCCTGCTCGACGCCGCGTTCCACTCCGTGGTCGGCGCCCGTGAAGACCGCCTCGACGGCGTCCGGCTCCACGCCCGCCTCGGCGAGCAGCGTCCGCAGGGGTACGCCCGTCCAGTCCGCCGTGCCGACCGCCTCGACCAGCCAGGGCTGGCTCACGGGGCGTGGGTCGAGCCGGGCCCTGCCGTTGCCGGCGCACTCCATGGTCACGCGGTGGGTGACCGGCGGCAGGGCGCGCAGCGCGGCGAGGTCCAGGGTCAGGGGTGTACGGACGCGGCCGTGGACCTTGAGGGTCCAGGTGTCGGCGTCGGCGGCCGGTATGTCGTAGTGGACGAGGATGTAGTGCAGTCCGGGCGGGGTCACGTCGTAGCGCAGGGCCTCCAGGGGGAGGCCGTGGTTGCGGGCCGCGAGGGCGAGTTCCTCGTGGCTGATGCCCTCGTCGGGGGCGGCCACGCGGCCGGGTGCGCTGACTTCTTGAGCGGCTTCGCGTGCGTCCGCGGTGTCCGTGGCGTGCATGGTCTTCGTAGCGTCCATGGCGTTCATGGCTTCCATGGTGCTCCCGCCGGACGGGCCGGGCACCCGTTCGCGCCGACCGGGGCCGGACATGCCGGGAGGCCGGACCGCGAGCGGCCGGCCTCCCTTTGCGCAGAGCGTCTGCAGAGCGTCTGCGGGGCGTGTGCGGGGGGTGCTAGAACGTGCCCAGCTTGATGATCGACAGCAGGGCGATCAGCTGGATCGCCGATGCTCCCAGGGCCTTGGGCCACGGCAGGTCGTGCGACTTGCCGACCATCAGAGTGAACAGCGCGCCGGCCGCCACCCAGGTCGCCCAGCCCAGGATGCGCACGAAGGGCGCGTCGCCGCTCGCGAACATCGCGACGACCAGGCGCGGCGCGTCCGTGAGCGACATGATCAGCATGGAGAGGCCGACCGTGGGCTGCCAGGCGCCGTCGCCGCCGAGCTGGCGGGCGAGGGTGTGGGTGACCACGCCCAGGATGAACGCGCTGAGCACGATCGCGACCGCCGTCACCAGGACGATGGGGACCGCGTTCGACAGGGTGGCGTTTATGGCGTCCGCGCGGGCGCCGTCGAAGCCGAAGACGGCCAGCAGGCCGTAGAGGAACGTCACGATGAGGGCGGGGCCCCACATCGTGTAGTCGCGCATGTGCAGGAAGGTCTGGTTCGGGCGCATGATGACGCCGCTCAGCAGTTCCTTCCAGTGCAGGGGCGGGCCGACGGGCGCGGCGGGCGTGCTGCCCGCGCGGTAGGTGTCGCCCTGGTTGTAGGGGTCCTCGCCGACGGAGAACGCCGTCGTGTGGCCCGGCTGGTTGGCCGCGTACGGGTCGTGGCCCTGCGGCTGGTGACCGCGCGGCTGATGGCCCTGGGGGTGACGGCCCTGCGGGGAGTGGCCCGGATCGCCGAAGTACTCCGGCTCACCGTGCCCGTTCCCCTGGTGTCCGCTGCCCTGCGGCCACTGCTGCGGGCCGTTGCCGCCGCCACCGCCGTACTGGGGCTGCTGAGGGTGGGCCCCGGGCGCGGGGGGATAGCCGTACGACGGGCCGCCCTGGGGGGCCTGCTGTCCGTACGGCTGCTGCCGCTGTTGTTGCGGAGGCGCCTGCTGCGTGCGGTTGTCCCGGCCGCGTCCGATCCTGAATCCAGCCACGTAATCGAACGTACCTGGTCCCGCAGAGTCACGTGCCGGGCCCGGGGCATCGGACCCGGCTTTGCGGCCGACCTGTGACATCCCCTAGGGGTGCCCTAGGGGGTCCGTCAGATGTTTCGTCAGAGACTGCTCAGGGTTTTGCCGTAGGTGAGCGCGCTCGTCGGGGCGGGCAGGCCCAGCCGGGCGGGCGTCAGGGCGTAGGAGCCGTCGGCGCTCCCGCGCGGGAACACCCACAGGCCACCGGAGTTGGCGTTCTCGCCGGGGGAGCCGACGGCCAGGTCCTTGCGGCCGTCGCGGTCGTAGTCGCCGGTCGCCACGGCCGCGCCGAAGGCGTCCCCCGCCTCCGCCGCGCCCGGCACCCGCGGGGTGCCCTGGTTGTACGCGACCGCGGTGCTCTCGCCGAACTCGTCGACCAGGCCGTTCTTCATGCCGAACAGCACGGTGGCCGCGCCCGCGTTCGCCCGGGTGCCGATCGCCTCGCCGGGGGCGCCCGCGACGAGGTCGTCGCGGCCGTCGCCGTTCAGGTCCGCGACGGCCAGGGCCGCGCCGAAGCGGTCGCCGGACTCGGCGCGGCCCCGTACGCCGACCGTGTCCTGGTTCAGCGTCTGCTTGCGGAAGCCGAACGAGCCGGTGGAGGCGGCGCCGTAGTGGATGTGGATGCCGCCGCCCAGCGCGTACTCCTCGGGGCCGCACGGGTCGTCGATGTTCTCGTCGGCGATCTCGCGGCACTCGCCGAGGACGAGGTCGTCGTGGCCGTCGCCGTCGAAGTCGCCGGAGGCGAGGGCGGAGACGCCGGCGTTGTCGGTGTTCCACACGTTCGCCAGGGTCTGCCCGGCCTTCTCCCAGGCCCAGATCCGTACGTGGGACTGGGTGAACGGGTCGTTCGTCCAGTAGCCCACCGCCAGGTCCGCGGCGCCGTCGCCGGTGAAGTCGCCCGTCGTCAGGATCGGGGCACGGCCGCCCATGGGAGCGGTCACCACGGTGGCGGCGAGGCCGTCGGCGGTACGCAGCACCACCTTGTCCTTGCCGCCGACCACGATGTCCCTGCTGCCGTCGCCGGTCAGGTCGGCCGCGGCGACCGACAGCCCGTACGCGGCGGAGGCGGCGGGGCCGGTGGTGACGTTCGAGCCGTGGCTCGGACCGCCCTTCGCGCCGCCCACGACGACGACCACGCCGGCGTCCTTGCCGCGCCCGGTGATGTCCTCGCCCGGGGCGCCGGCTAGCAGTTCCGCGATGCCGTCGCCGTTGAGGTCCTCCAGGGCCACGGAGGCGCCGAAGCGGTCGCCCGCCTCGGGGGTGCCTGGCACTTCGGTGGTGGCCTGGGTGACGCGGATGCTGCCGTGGGCGCCGATGCCGTTCCTGCCGCCCCAGAGGACGTTGACGTACCCGGCTCTCGCCTTGCCGCCGACGGCGCCGTCCGGCACGCCCACCGCCAGGTCGGCGTAGCCGTCGCCGTTGAAGTCGCTGGTGGAGGGGGAGGGTTGGGGTGCGGGTGCGGGTGCGGGTGCCGCTGCCGCTGCCGCGGCGGGGGTGAGGGTGAGGGCCGAGGTGGCCGCTGCGGCGACGGCGTACGTCCGTATGCGCACGGGGGTCTCCAGGGGGCTGGGGTGACTTCAACCGGGTGGTTCACCTGTGTGACACCTGGAGTAGGGGTGGGGTTGTGCGGGGGTGACGGTGATCTGCGGGCCGGTGGGGGCTGGTCGCGCAGTTCCCCGCGCCCCTGAAGGCACGCCCCTCACGGGGCGCCCAGTTCGCACCAGACGTACTTGCCCGCCGTGCCGTTGACCTGGAACCAGCCCCAGTCGTCGGCGTACGCGTCCACGAGGTGCAGGCCCCTGCCCTCGCCCGACTCGTCGTCCTGCGGCTTGCGGCCGGGCGGCGTCGGGTCCGTGTCCCAGGCGCCGAGGCGGAGGGTGGGTCCTGACCGTCTGAGTTTGAGGGCGGCGGGGCCCTCGGTGTGCCGGATGGCGTTCCCGAGCAGCTCGGAGGCGAGCAGCTCCGCGGGTTCGACGAGGGCGGGGAGGTGGTGACTGGTCAGGATGTCGCGCAGGGCCCGGCGGCAGATGCCCACGGCTCGGGGGTCGTGGGGGATGTAGAGGGTGTACTCCCAGGGCATGGGTGTGGGCATGGGGGCTCCCGGTACGGGGGATGGGGGGTGGTGGCCGCTTCGCGCTCGCCGCTGGCACGACGGTGCGCCGCACTTCCACTCCGGTGAGTGTTTGCTGCGTCACTTACGGTAGGAGTGGTGTATCACCCCAGTCAAGGTGGGCTGGATACTCGGAGTCTCAACTGCGGGGAAGGAAGGGCCGTATGCCAGCAAGAAGCGTCGTCACTGCGCGCCAGCAACGGCTCGGCGCGGAGCTGCGAAAGCTCCGGGAGCAGGCGGGTTTGACCGCCAGGGAGGCGGCTCAGGCATCGGGCATCGCCGAGAGCAAGATCTCTATGACCGAGGCGGGCCGTGTAGGGGTGAGCACCGGGCGCGTACGTCATTTGGCCGGAGAGTACGCGTGTGACGACGCCGCCCTCGTCGACGCGCTGGCGGCCATGGCGTCAGAGCGGGGGCGTGGCTGGTGGGAGGAGTACCGAGGGCTGTTGCCGCCGAGCTTCCTCGATCTGGCTGAACTGGAGCAGCACGCGGTGTACTTGCGCTCATTCGAGAATCTGCACGTCCCCGGGTTGCTACAGACCGAGGAGCATGTGCGGGCGACGTACGCGTCTCCGGTGTCGACGCTCAGTGAGGAGCAGATCGAGGCGCGCGTCGCATTCCGGCTGCGCCGTCAGACTGTTCTCGATGAGGCCGACTACGAGGTGGTGATCCACGAGGCGGCGCTGCGAGTCAGAATCGCTGACCGCGATCTCGCTCGACGGCAGTTGGGTCACATCCTGGAGCAGTCCGATCGACCTCGGATCGCCGTTCGGGTCGTGCCGTTCGACGTGGACGGCTTCACCTACATCGGTAGCCCCGTGCTGTTGGCGGGCGGCCCTGTGCCGCAGTTGGACACGGTCATGCTGGACCACCTGCATGCCGGGATGTTCGTGGACGCGGAGGCGCAGCTGCGCCTGTATCGACGGGTGATCAACGCCGTGGAGGGCGCTGCGTTGGGACTCGTAGAGTCGAGGGACTTCATTCATCGACTCGCGCAGCACGCTTGAGGGGACCCGCAATGACACCCGTCGTCCTATGGCAGAAGTCCTCGTTCTCCGGGCCCGAGGACTCGCCCAACTGCCTGGAGATAGCCGCCGGGCGGAGCACCCTCCTCCTCCGTGAGAGCGAAGACCCCGCCACCGTGCTGGAAGCAACTGGTGCCGGGCTCGCCGGGCTCATACGTCGTCTCCGTCGACCGTCAGGGCTTCCCCAACCATCCGCCGACACGCGACAGTGAACGCATCGGCGAGTCGTGCATCCGACAGCACATCTGAGGGGTCCCGTCATGGAACCGGTCATACCGTGGCAGAAGTCCTCGTTCTCCGGTGATCAGGAGGGCCCCAACTGCCTGGAGGTAGGCGTCGGTCGGGGCACCCTCCTCCTCCGCGAGAGCGAAGACCCCGCCACCGTGCTGGAAGCAACTGGTGCCGGGCTCGCCGGGCTCATACGTCGTCTCCGTCGACCGTCAGGGCTTCCCCAGCCATCCGCCGACACGCGACAGTGAACGCATCGGCGAGTCGTGCACCGGCTCCGACAGCACATCTGAGGGGGCCCGTCTTGGCACCGGTCATACCGTGGCAGAAGTCGTCGTTCTCCGACGGCGAGGACGCACCCAACTGCCTGGAGATAGGCGCCGGGTGGAGCACCCTCCTCCTCCGTGAGAGCGAAGACCCCGGCACCGTGCTGGAAGCAAGCGGCGCCGGGGTCGCCGGGCTCATACGGCATCTTCGCCGGGTGGCGCCCAGGCGGTGAGGGCTGGGGCGGTCACTTCAGGCGCAAGGGCACGCCCACCTCGTCCGGGGTGAAGAGCTGGGTCTTCGTCGGGGTGAAGCCGGTGTCCGTGCCCCGGAGTGTCAGGAACGCGCCCTTGCGGTTCTCGTAGAGCGGGGCGAAGACCACCGCGTCGGCGTGGTCGTCGCCGTTCACGTCGAGCAGTGGGGGCTGGTGGGCGAAGGCGTTCCAGTAGTGGGGGTTCGGGGTGCCGGGGAGGCCGTCCGTCTCGGCGTCGACGCTCTGTTCGCCGGTTGCCGACGGGACGCCGGCGGGCCCGCCCGGCAGCAGCGTGACCTTGCCGTCGTGGCGCCGGAAGTCCGGGGTGTTGACGACGATGTCCGGTCGGCCGTCACCGTTCACGTCTCCGGCGGCCGGTGAACTGCCGTAGTCCGTACGCCTTTTCGCGCCGCCCTCGCCCTCGATCACCGACTTCTCGCGTCCGCCGCCGAGGCCCGACCTGTCGCCGTACAGGATGGTGAGCGCGCCGCCCTCGGCCGGCATGTCCGCCGGGGCCGCCTTCAGTTGGGTGGGCAGCAGCAGATCGTCGATGCCGTCGCCGTCCGCGTCGCCCGTGGCCGGGGTGCGGGGGCCGTCGAAGGTCTCCACGGCTTCGGTGATGGCCGGCTCGCGCGCCGGGTCGCGGGCCAGGCCGGCCTCGTCGCCCTCGTAGTAGCCCACCGTGTGCAGATCCTCGGGCGCGCTCTCGTCCTCCTCCGCGTCGAAGGAGTACGTGAACACCACCTCCGCCTTCCCGTCGGCGTCGAAGTCGCCGGTGGTGGCCGTGGCGGGGGTCGCGTACCCGTGCTGGCCGAGGTCCAGCGCCGCTTGGCGCTTCGGGGTGCCCTCGCGGTCGAAGGGGCCGTGGAGGAGGAGTCCGGTGGAGCCCGGTCCGGTCGCGGAGGGGTCGCCCGTGCCGCCCTGGCCGCCGTCGAGCAGGTCGGTGGAGCCGTCGCCGTCGAAGTCGGCCGCGGCGAGCGGCCGGAAGTCCGCCGGCAGGGCGGTGAGTTCGGTGGCGGGTCCCAGGCCCCGGGCGCCGCCGAACAGGGCGAGGGTCGTCATGCGGGAGTCGGCCCGGCCGCGGCCGACGACCAGGTCGGTGTAGCCGTCGCCGTCGAGGTCGGTGCGCAGGAGGGAGGTGAAGTACGCGAACTTCTTGCCGGGTGAGGTGCGGCGCGCGGTGGCCGGGGCCAGGCCGTCGCGGGAGCCGTGGACCACCACCAGGTTCTCCTCGGACCGGGACTTGTCCTTCGACTGGGAGGTGAGGACCGTCGCGAAGTCGTCGTAGCCGTCACCGTTGAAATCGCCGGGGCGGGGGTCGTTGGAGGGTTTTCCGGCGCTCGGTTTCGTGGGGGTGGGGGTGGCGGGGGAGCCCTCACCGCAGCCCGTGAGCAGGCAGCCGCCGACGGCGAGCAGCGCGACGGCGGCACGCAGCGAAACCGCGTGGCGCATCAGCCCTCCGCGCCGAGGAACTCCGAGGTGGAGAAGGTGAGCGCGGGCTTGCGCGCGATCAGGCCCTTCTTCGCGCCCGGGTACACGGCGATCGTGTCCTCGGTGTCCCCGCGGTAGCTGCGCACCACCAGGTCCGCCCGTTCGTCGCCGTCGAAGTCGGCCACCGTCAGGACCCGGGTGGTGCCGCCGGCGGGCGGCTGCACGGTCACCATGCCGGACGTGGACAGGCCGCCCGCGCGGCCCTTGATGATCCTCAGCTGCGAACCGCTGGAGACCAGTTCGCTCACCCCGTCGCCGTCGAAGTCCCCGGCGTCCAGGACCGTGCCGGCGACGGCGAGTTCGGCGCGCAGGGTGCCCGGGACCTCGTACCGCAGGGCCGTGGCGCGCATCGTGCCGATCGCCGCGTCGAGTCCCTTGCCCTTGCCGAACTGGCCGAAGGCGACGTCGACGCCCTTCGGGAGGGCGACCGTGGTGCCGGTGGGGCCCGTGGGCCCGCCCAGGACGAGGGCGGAGGCGGAGGTGCCCGACCCCTCGGCCGTACGCACCAGCAGGTCGTCGTAGCCGTCGCCGTCGACGTCCACGGCGGGGGGCGCCGGGGCGTTGCCGGGCGAGTCGAGCGGGGCGCCGGCCGCCTTCGGGGCTCCCTTGCGGGTGAAGGGGCCGCGCAGATGGCTGAGGCGGCCGTCGGAGGCGTGCACGACGAGGTCGGCCGCCCCGTCGCCGTTGAAGTCGCCGCACACCGGCTGGTCCGGCCAGTCGTTGCCGAAACGTGCCTGCGCGGGGATCGCCAGCTTCACGGCCTTGCCGGACAGGCCGCGGGCCGAGCCGAAGAGGATCTGCAGCGGCACCGGCGGCTGCCCCTGGCCGTCGTAGGGCGGGTCGGTCGACACGACGAGGTCGGTGAAGCCGTCCTTGTCCAGGTCGCAGCTCGCCTCGGCGTCGAAGACCGCGGGCAACTGCCCCTTGGTGGTGGCCGCGTGCTGCGTGGGGCTCAGCAACTGCCGCGCCCCGGGGACGAGTCCGCGGGCCGAGCCGTACACGATCCCGATGCCGGCGTCGTCCCCGTGCGTGTCACGCTTCACGAGATCGTTGAGTACGAGGTCGGGGTGGCCGTCGCCGTTGAAGTCGCTGTCGGCCTTGCTGCCCTTGCCCAGCGGTACGGGGATCCGGGCGGGGGCCTTGGCGACCGTGAGGGGCTCGCGGTCGGCGCCGCCCGAGGCGTTCCCGCCGTCCGGGCCGCCGCAGCCCGCGAGCAGCAGGGCGCAGCCCGCCACGGCGCCCGCCGCACGTATTCCGTTCTTCCCCATGGCCACGTCAACCCCGACCGCATCGTGAGACAACAACCTGCACATGATGCGGTCGGTGCGGGTCATAAGTCATCAGGGATGGCCGTTTTCGGCTCTTGCGGAGACCGTGTCGCTCGTCACGACCTGCTCGTGTTCGAGCGGCCGAAGAACTCGATCTCCGCGATGGACACCTGCTTCTTGGCGTCGGCGGCGTACGCCGAGCGCAGGATGAACCGCACCGCACGGACCTCGCCCACCCGGAACTTGCGGGCCTGGCCGCCCGCGATCCGGTCGAGGGTGATGAACCGGCTGCTCTTCCTTCCGTCGGCGGTGGTGATCTGCGCCTCGATGCGCTTGGGGAGGGCCGACTCCTGGAGGTGCTCCTGCTTCGCCGAGACGCCGGAGGTGATCACCACGTCCAGCAGCCGGGTCGGGGTGTCGAAGCGCGCCTCGATCCACTCGCCCTCACCGGCCTGCGAGACGCCCGGGCCCCACCAGGTGTTGCTGAGGCCGTCGAAGGCGAGCTTCTGGCTGTGCCCGGGGTACGAGCGGGACGCCCGGAAGCTGTCCGGGCCGACCGGGGCGCGCTTGGCGAAGTGGTCGCGGGTCGCGTCGATGCCGTCGCCGATGTTGACGATCAGGGCGATGACCAGGCCGATCACGGCGGCGCCGACGACCCAGTTCATGATGCGGCCGAAGCCGCGGCGCAGTCGGGGGCGTTCGCCCGCCCACGGGGTCTGCCCGTTGCCGAAGTTCAGCAGGCGGCGCCACCAGGTCTGCCGCTCCGGCGGGCGCGGTCCGCCTTCCATGGGCATGGCGCAGCGGGCGCAGAAGTGGCGGTCGGGCCGGTTGGGGGTGGAGCACCACGGGCACGGCGGGCCGTCCAGCGGGCCCGACTCGGGGCCCGGGGTGCGGACCTGCGGGCGGCCCGCCAGCGGGACGCCCGGCAGCACCGGGGCGACGGCGGGGGCGACCGGAGCCCGGGGTTCGGGGTCGTTCACGGGGATGAGGAGGGACCTGGCCCGCTCGTCCGCGGTGTCGGCGGCGGAGGGAGCGGGGGACGCGGGCGGGGCGCCGTGGCCGAGGCCCACGCGCGGCTCGGTGTCGGTGTCGTCCGCGTGGCCGCCGGCGGCCGTCCGGGGGGTGAGGGCGGTGAAGATGTCGGGCGCGGGCGGGTCGGCCGGCGTGGCCGGGGCCGCGGGGGCGGCAGGCGCCGCGCTCCGCTGCTCGGGGACGGTGGTGCCCGCACCGGCGGGAGCGGAGGCGTTGTGCGGGGTGGCCGCGGCGGCGCGCTGGTGGGTGTCGTCGCCGGCGGGGTGGCCGGCGGTCCGGGCCGCGGCCGGGTCCGCCGGCGCTGCCGGGGTGTCGTGGGCCGTACGGGCCGCCGCACCGGTGCCGGGCACGGCGAACGCGTCCCGTCCCGGGGTGCCGCCCGCGGCGCTGTTCGCGGTGCCGCCCGGTTCGCCGTCGGACCCGCGCCCGGTCGCGGAGTCCCGCGCCGGGGCGGCGGCTGCCGCGGCCACCGGGGCCGCGGCGTTGCGGCCGGTGCCCCAGCCGAGTACCGCGCCGCAGGAATCGCAGAAGGACTGGCCGGGCTCCGCGCGGGTGCCGCACTCGGCACAGCTGCGCGCCGGCTCCTGTCCCGTGCCGGAGTTCTGGCTGGTCATCTCTCAGGAGTCCTTTCGGCGGCGGTCACCTGGACCGTGTAGGGCATGTGGGCGGGACGGGCGGCTGCCACGAGGCTGTCGAGGCGGTGTTCGTCCGCGCGGGTCGGGTCGGGCAGCCGCAGGGCGACGTGCAGGCGCGGGCGGCGTTCGCCGGGGACCGGGCCGAGCGGCCGGGCGTCCCAGGAGGCGCCGCCGCTCTCGGTGATCTCCGGGGCCACGCCGAACACCAGGCGCACCGCCTCGGACAGGCCGCGGCTGGTGCCCCGTACCCGGTGCAGGTACGCGGCGGCGGCGACGGCGGCGCGCAGCCGGTCCTCGGGCTCGCTGCCGTCGGTCTCGGCGCCGACCCAGCCGGCCAGCCACCGGGTGAAGTCCACCGGTGCCAGGGACGGCGTGAAGTAGGAGTCCAGGTTGTCGAGGACGGCCAGGATCGGGGCGAGCACGTCGTCGAGCCCGCCGACGAACCGCTGCGCCAGGTCGTCGTCGGCGAACACGGCGGGCAGTGTCATCCCGATGGGCGCGGAGGATCCCAGCCCGTCGATGGAACCCCTCACGGCCGGACTCCCCTCGCGCACGCGGACGTCGGCCGGTGCGGGGTCATGCGCGGTCTCCGATCACGCGCACGCGGTGGTCGAACGAGAAGACCAGGGACGGGGCGGCGAGGTCGATGCGGTCCGTCGGGTCGCCGCGCTTGCCGGTCAGCGGGTCGGCCGGGTGGAGCTGGACCTCGTCGACCAGCTCGACACCGGGGACCCGCTGGAGGACGGCGAAGATCTCGCCGGACTGCACGGGCCGGCCGAAGCGCCAGCCCCGCCCGTCGGCGCCGCCGATCAGCGGGTCCAGGTGCCGGTACAGGGCGTCGTGCGCCTGACGGCGTACCCGGTCCGTGTCGGTGCCGCGGAAGGCGTGCACCGTCGCGACCACCGTGATGCCCTGGTAGAACGGCGGGCCGACCGCCAGCCGCGTGCCGATCAGGCGCCGCTCGTCGAGGTGCCGGGTGATGCGGTGCAACAGCGCGTCACCGGGGATCAGTTGCTCGAAGCGCAGCCGGCCGCCGGGGTCCGGTACGGCCTGGGGGACCACCAGCACCCGTACCGCGTACGCCCCGTGCTCGCCCTCCTCGCCCTCCAGACAGGTGATGCGGGCCGTCTCGGGCGCGGCCCGGCGGGCCAGCTCCTCGTAGTCGCGCAGGGTCACCGCCCGCTCCTGGGCGCGCAGCGTGATGGGCGCGCGGGTCTTCGCCTCCTCCACCGTCTCGCCGTCGACCCCGCCGCGCGCCGCCTCCCGGTTGACGACCTCGGAGACGTACGGGACGGAGGTGCGCAGCACCTGGACGGCGCCGCGCGCCACGTTCCCGGCCCGGCCGCCGCCCGTGCGGTAGCGGCGGGCGCGGATGACGGCGCCCTTGGGGGCCACCGCCCCGTACTGGCGCAGGCTGCCGTCGGGCTCCCGTACCGCCGGGCCGAAGGCGATGTCGCCGGTCGCGGCGTCCAGGGTGATGTGCCGGTCGAGCGGGGTGGACGCCGAGAACGACGGGACGACCTCCCAGTCGGTCCAGCCCTCGTGCTCGGCGGTCTGCAGCAGCACCGGGGGCGTGTCCCCCACCACGGGGAAGTGGGCCAGCCGCAGCCGCTGCCCGGGCAGGCCGCTGGACTCGCCGAGCGCCTCGTCGGTGATGGTCTCGGCGTGCACGGTCGTGGTGGTGCCGCCCAGCGTGAACGCGTCCACGGAACGCACGGTCGGCGAGGTCGTGTAGAAGGGCTGGTCGGGCAGCGGCTCGGTGACCCGGCAGCGCAACCAGCCGGCCTCCTGGCCACCGGTGCGCGACAGGGTGTGCGCGCCGGGGATGTGCAGGACGACCTCGCCGGGCCGGTTGAGGCCACCGGTGCCGTCCCGGTCGATCTCGCACACGACCCAGCCGTCCTCGGTCCACGCCTCCCACACCAGCGGGGGCTGGCGCGGGTCCACGCCGACACCGTCGACGCGGCTGTCCAGCTCCATCGCGACCGCGCAGTGCGGGACGGCGGTGTTCAGTCCGATCAGCATGCAGTCACCGGGCCGCGGGGACTCGGTGAAGCACATCAGGTCCTTGCCCTCGGCGAGGTCGGCGGTCCTGTCGGTGACGGGCTCGCCCTCGCGCTGCACCACCAGGTACCGCAACGAGCAGGGCACGATGGTCAGTTCGTCCTCGGTGGCGAAGACCGCCGCCTCCTCGCTCTCGGTGCGCGTGGTGGCGACCTCGGTGCCCACCGGCAGCAGCACCGGCTCGTCCTGCGGCGCGGACAGCCAGAACGTGACGTCGGTGCGCGCGGCGGAGGGCGGGAAGAGGGTGATGCCCACCAGGTCCAGGAACGCCAGGTGGTTCTTCTCCGGCACCCGGTTGAGCCGGTAGACGATCTGGTCGGCCATGTGGGCGACCGTTTCCACGAGGGTGACGCCCGGGTCGGAGACGTTGTGGTCGGTCCACTCCGGGGCGCGCTGCTGGATGTAGCGCTTGGCGTCGTCGACGAACTGCTGGAAGCGGCGGTCGTCGAGGTTCGGGGAGGGCAGTGCCATCAGCGGTCGCTTTCAGCGGAGTCGCCCGGGCCGGGGAGGTCGGGTTCGTCGTGGTAGGGGATGACGTAGAACGGGAAGACGAGGCTGCGCGGGTTGTTGGTGCCGCGGATCGAGTAGCGGACGTCGATGAAGAGCACGCCCTGCTCGGTGTCGGAGCCGGCCGTCACCTCGACGTCGCTCACCTCGATGCGCGGCTCCCAGCGGTCGAGGCTCGTGTACACCTCGTGCTGGATCCGGCCGGCGGTCGCCTCGTTGACGGGGGCGAACACCAGGTCGTGGATGGCGCAGCCGAACTCGGGGCGCATCGGCCGCTCGCCCGGCGCGGTCGACAGGACGAGCCGGATGGACTCCTCGATCTCACGCTCCCCGCTGACCATGGCGATGCCCCCGGTGGGGCCGATGCGCAGCGGGAACGCCCAGCCGGATCCGACGAACTGCTCGGCCATCAGTGACCCACCCGCCTTCTCGTCCTCGTCGTCGTGCTCGTCACGGCCGTGCTGGTCACGGTCGCGTTCGTTGCGGTCCTGCTCGTTGCGGTCCTGCTCGTCCCGGTCCTGGTTGTCGCGGTCCTGCTCGTCCCGGTCCTGCCGGTTCCGGTCCTGGTCGTCGCGGTGCCGGCCGTCACGGGATCGGGTACGGCTTCTTGTTGACCGTCACCAGGCCCATGAGGTCGATGTTGACGGCCCGCAGGCCCACCTGGCCGATCGTGTTGATCTGCACGGTGCCGCCCGCGTTCACCGACGCGGCACCCAGCGCCTTGAGGCTCAGGGCGCCCATCGCGTCCACGGTCACCGCGCCGCCCAGCGACTTGAGGTTGACGATGCCGCGGCCCTGGAGGGTGAGCGGCCCGCCGCTCTTGATGCTGATGCTGCTGCGGGCGCTCAGCGAGAGGCTGGTGCCCGCGTCGATGGACACCGAGGTGCCGCCCGTGATGCTGACGGCGCCCTTGCTGTCCACGGTGATCTCGGTCTTGGTGCGGTCGAGATTGATGATCAGCTTGTCGTTGCCGCTGGCCACCCGGACACCCTGCTTGCGCCCGCCGGTCTGCTGGCTGAGCAGGTCCACCCGGTTGCCGTCCCGGTCGGAGAGGGTGTGCCGGATCGCCTTCTTCTTGACCGGGTCGTGCAGCGCGACGTCCTTCACTACGGTCGGCTTGTCGATGCCGTTGTAGAGGCCGCCGATGACGAAGGGGTGGTCGAGCGCGCCCCGGTCGAAGGCGACCAGCACCTCGTCCCCGACGTCCAGCGGGAAGATGCTGCCGCCCTTCTTGCCGCCGAGCTGCACGGTCCGCGTCCAGTCGCTGACGTACGCGTCGTCCAGCCACGGGAACTGCAGCTTCACCCGGCCCTGCTTCAGCGGATCCTGTACGTCCGTGACGAGCGCGTTGGCCACGCTCGGCAGCCGGGGCGCCGTCGCGCCGCCGCCGGACGTCAGCCCGAACAGGGAGCGCCACTGCCGGCCGCTCACGGTCACCAGCGTCTCGTAGTGACTGCCCGCGCCGAAGGTGTGCCGTACCGAGGTGACCGTGTACTTGCCCTCGAAGGGGACGCCCACGTCGGTGAGCGCGATGGCCACCCCGGGGCGCAGCACGGGATTGCCGTGCACGGTGACCTCCAGCTCGGCGAACGACGAGGTGAGGTCGTCCGCGAGGGAGGCGGCGGCGAACTTGACCTCCGGCCGGCGGTCGTACGGGGTGTCGGTCTCCACCAGTTTGGCGGCCTTGAAGGCGTTGGCCGCCTTCTGCGGGGTCGTCCCGATCGCGAAACCGGAGTACGTGCCCGCCTTCGTCAGTTCGACGATCTTCTTCTTGGTCGGGATGTCCCAGCCGCGCGCCTCGACCTTGTCGACCTGGTCGGCGGCGGTGACGGCGGCCCGGCAGCGCAGGACGTCCACGCGGCCCCGCAGCACCCGCGGGTTGGGGTCCTCGGGGGAGGTCGACAGGGGCGCCTTGGAGGCCGGATCCGGCTCGGCGAAGTCGAACTTCCCCTTGGCGTCCAGCGACATCACCATCTCGTTCTCGTCGGCGAGCCGCGCGAGAAAGTCCCAGTCCGTCACATTGGACTGGGAGATGAACTCGTAGACCGTCTTGGTCGTCTGGATCTTCCCGATCGCCACACCGTTCTGCGCGGCCAGCTTGCGCGCGATGTCGGAGGCGGTCTGGTTGCGGTACGCGGCCACCCGGCGCACCCGCATCAGCCGGTGGCCAGGGTCGTAGCCGCGCACGACACTGAACGTGCCGGTGCCGTCGTAGTCGGTCTCCATACCGGTGACCTCGCCGGTGATCAGCGGGTTCCCCGCGCCCTGGCCGTCGGCGACGGGGGCGATGACCACCTTGGAGCCGAACCTGATGTTCAGCTTGCCGAGCACTTCCCGGTCCGGGTCGCGGAAGGTCAGCCGGAACTCGCCGGGCACGCCCGCGCCGAGGTCGGCCCAGCCGGCGACGAGCAGGTTGATGTAGTCCGGCGGGATCTTCCTGCCGTCGATGGTGACGTGGATGATGTTCGAGAAGGACGTCTTCGCCATCAGTGACGCACCTCCTCGGCGGCGGGCAGGACCAGCTCGATGCCGGTGGGCAGATGCGCGGGGTTGTCGATGCCGTTGGCCTCGGCGATCGCGCGCCAGGCGGACGCGTTGCCGTACTCGCGCCAGGCCAGCGACTGCAGGGAGTCGCCCGCGACGACCCGGTGCACCCGCTGCGCGGTGAGCGCGCCCGAGGTCGGGTTCTGGCCCTTGACCGTGCTGGGGATCTCGTGCAGCGAGACCTGGCAGGTGGCGCGGATGGGCACACCGGTCGTGCTGAACAGCGAGTAGGTGACGTCCACGGAGTTCACGTACGAGGTGAAGCGGGCCGTGGAGAACGAGCCCCACTGGAAGACCACCCAGGGCGGCGAGGGCTGCTTCGCGCCGATGCTCTTGGCCGTCACCTCGCAGCAGTCCAGCAGGGACTCCACGTTCTTCAGCACGGCGTTGCTGGTCGGCTTCGTGGACGAGTCCAGGAAGATCTCGACCGTCATCTCGCGGGGCTCGGGACCCATGAACTCCGGGACCGTGCCGTCGCGCACGGCCGCGGCCGGCGTGGACTTCCACTGGGAGCGCCGGCTCAGCTGCAGCTGCGAGGGGTTGAAGTCGAAGTTGAACGTCTTGATGAGCCCGCCCGGAGTGGTGCTCGATCCGACGGGCGGCTCGTGGATGGCGATCGTGGCGCGTACGAGGCTCTTGCCCGCGCCCTTGCTTCCCTTGGCCATGGTGGTGTCCCGCCCCTCAGTCCGTGAACCCGTGGTGAGTGATCTCCAGGACCTCGGTGGCCACGCTCGGGTTGGCCGGGTCCAGGGAGGGCCCCTGCCAGCTCACGGGGAGCACGTCGATGAGCCCCCAGTGCGCCACCTCGGAGCCGTCCGCGCGCAGCGCGGCGATCTGCGCGGTCGGCCGCTTGATGCCCGTGGCCACGGACGAGATCCAGGCCGCGACCTTGGTGGTGTCGGGGGTCAGCGGCCGGGTCAGCCGGATGTTGGAGAAGGTCACACGGGACGGAAGCTGCCAGACGAACCCGTTGTTGCCGCCCTCCTGGCGTTGCTCGATCTCCACCGAGGACGAGAGTCCCTCGCACCCGTTGAAGTAACCGAGGCTCTCGCCGTCGATGGTCAGGGTGAAGAAGATGGTGGAGCCCGGGTCTTCGCGGGGCATCGGGGGCGGCCTTTCTGCGGACGTCGGTCATGCGGGGTGGTGCCGGGTCGTGCGGTGCGCTGCGGGTGCCGGCCGGTCGGCGGCCGGTCAGCGACGTGGGTCGCGGAGTTTGCCGATCCGCTCCCGGTCGAGCCGCAGTTCGGTACGGATCAGCCGGGTGATCCGGCCGATCAGACGGTGCGTGAGCTCGTCGAGCTGGAAGTCGGTCAGGGAGCGGGGGTCGAACTGCCCCTTGGCGACCGCGGTGTACGCGGGCGGGGGGCCGCCCTGCTCGTACGGCGGCGGATCGTCGCCGGAGCCCGACCCGGACGAGCCGCGCGACGAACTCCCCCGTGCCGTGACCGTGGACACGGCGGTCGTGGCCCTGGCGGAGGTCGGCAACAGGCCGCGTTCCGGAGCGCGTTGTACGGGGACGGGCGCGGGCGCCGGGAGCGGCGGGGGCGTCGGCGTCGGTGCGGGTGCCGGGGCCGACCGGGGTGCGGCGACCGCCTGCCGCTGGACGGCGACCGGTGCCGGGTAGGCCTTCGGCGTGGTCAGCGGCTGTGCGGGCGGAGCCGTCCTGAGGGGCCCGGCGGGCGCGGACGGGCCGGACGCGAGGAGCGGCACGGCACGGCCCGCGGGAGCACCGGGTGCGACGGCCCGCTGCACGACCGCCGGTCCGGACCGGCCGGACGCGGGCGCCGGGCGGCGCAGTGGCACGGGCGCCGGGGGCACGGGGCGCTGCTGTGCGGGGGATGCCGCGGGCGTCAGGGCCGGCGCGAGGGCACGGGCCGGGGTGAGGGCACGCACGGGTGCGGGTGCCGGTACCGGGGCTGTCGGTGCTTGTCCGCTTCCGCTGCTCACGGCTCGGGGGGCCGCGGTGAAGGGGACCACCGCGGCGGGGGCGGCGGCGGCGCGCTGCACGGAGAGGCCGTTGCCCGACGGGGTGGACAGGGGGACTGCCGGACGGCGGAGGGGCTGCGCCGGCGAGGCGGGCGCGGGCGCGGGGGCCTGCGCGGGTGCTCGCTGCACGGAGGGCGGCCCGGCCAAAGACGTACGCCCGGACAGGGGCTGCGCGTCCGCGGGCGGGGCCGCGACGGGAGCGCCGAGCAGAGGCCGCTGCCGGGCGGCGGGCGCGACGGCGCGCTGGACCACCGGGGCGGACGGCGGAGTGACCGCCGGGGCCGGGAGCGCCGGCGGTACGGCCGGGGTGTGCGGGCGGTCGGCTGGGCCGGTCGGCAGGGTCGAGGGCGGGGTGGCCGAGGTGACGGGAAGCTGCGCCGTCGGGCCGGGGCGGGCGGCCGGTGCGCGGGTGACGGACGGGTTCCCGGTCACCGGCGCGCCGAGGCCCATGCGCCGTACGCCGGTGGAAGCACTCCGCTGCACCGGGTACGGGCCTGAACCGGCCGGGGCGGCCCGACCCGGCCCGGGGACGGGCGAGTTCGCGGCGGCGGGGCCGGACGACGCCGACGGCGTCCTGTGCTCGGCGGGCCCGGCGGTCGCCCGCTGGACGACGGGCGCCGTGCCCGAAGGGGCGCCGGTTGCGGCGCTGTTGGCGGGGGCCGGGGTCCCGCTCGGACCTGCCGGTGCTCCGCCGGACGCGTCGGGCGTACGACGGGGAGTGGCTGCCGCCTGCTGGACGCGGACGGGTGCCGTGCCGGGAGAGGCGGGGAGGGCCGCCGACGGCCGGGTCTCTGCCGTCGGGGTGTCTCCGGCGGCCGGCCTCCGTACCGCGGCGGGGGTGGCCGCCGTCGCGGGGCCGGTGACGGCCGAGGACGCGTTCGCAGCGGGCGCGGGCGCCGCGCCGCTCGAACCCGCCTTCGCCCGCTGGACGTTGAGCGCGGGCCCGCTGGTACGAGTCACCGCGTGACCGGGACCGGCCGGGGCCGGGCTCTCCGGGCGGACCGGTGCAGCGGGCGAACCGGCCCTCGCCCGCTGGACGTTGAGCGCGGGCCCATGGGTACGGGTCACCGGGCCGACGGGCCCTGCTTCCGTACCGGCACCGGGCGCGGGCGCGGACGCGGGGCGTACGGGTCCGGCCGGGGTCGGGCTGCTCGCGGGGGCGGGTGCTGCGGCGGGGCCGGTCGCCGCGGCCCGCTGGACGTCGGCCGCAGGGCCGCCGGCACGGGTCACCGGCGTACCGGAGCTGCTCGCCGCGGACGCGGACGCGGATGTGGATGCGGGCTGTACGGGGCCGGCCGGGTTCGCGTTGCCCGTGCGGGCGGGTGCTTCGGCCGGGCGGGTCGCGGGGGCACGCTGGACGGTGGCCGCCGGTCCGCCGGAACGGGCCGCCGGATTACCGGAGTTGGCCCCGGCGCCGCTGGTCCCGGCGGCGCGGCTTGGGGAGCCGGTCGCCGTGGCCTGCCCGGATGCCGGTGCGGACGCGGGGCGTACGGGTCCGGCCGGGGTCGGGTTGCCCGTAGGGACGGGTGGTGCGGCGGGGCCGGTCGCCGCGGCCCGCTGGACGTCGGCCGCCGGGCCGGTGGGGTTGCTCCGCGTGCCGCCGGTCCCGGCGGGCCGGCTGCCGGAACCGGTCGCCGCAGCGCTGCTCGCCGCGGCTGCGGAGGAGGCTGCGGATGCGGGGGGCTGTACGGGGCCGGTCGGGTTCGAGTTGCCCGTGCCGGCCGGTGTTCCGGCCGGGTGGGTCGCTGGGGCGCGCTGGACGTTGAGCGCCGGTCCGCCGGCACGGGTCACCGGGGTACCGGGGTTGCCCTGCGTGCCGCTGGTCCCGGCGGGCCGGCTGCTGGAGCTGGTGGCCGTGGCCTCACCGGATGCCGCCGTGGACGCCGACGATGCCGACGCGGGCCGTACGGGTCCGGCCGGAGCCGGGTGGCCGGGACCGGGCGCGGTCGGGCCGCCCGTACGGGCCGGTGGTGCGGCCGGACCGGTCGCCGGGGCCCGCTGCACCTCGACCCCCGCACCCGCGGAGGACGCCCTCGCGGGCGCGCCCGCAGCGGAGTCGGCGGCGCCCGACGCCGTGGAGCCCGGCCTCGCGGGTCCCGCGGCCGGAGCACCCGCCGCCGGAGCACCCGACGAGGCGGGCCCGGACGAAGTCGGCCCGGACGAAGTCGGCCCGGAGGGAACGGGGCCGGACGAAGTGCGAGCCGACGGGGCGGGACCCGGCGGAACGAGCCGCGACGAAGAGGGAGCCGACGGGGCGGGGCCTGACGGGAGAGGTCCGGACGCAGTGGGGCCCGACGGACCGGGACCCGGGGCGGGCTCGGACGCGGTGCGCCCGGGGGAGGCGGGGCCGGCCGAAGCGGCGCGCGGGCCGCCGGTCGCGGCCGGCGCGGGCGCCGACGCCGGGCGCTGGGCCACCGGCAGAGTCCGCCGCTGCACCGCGGGCGTGGCGGACGCCCTGGTCAGCGGGCTCTGCCGGTGGGGCCTCGGGGGCGCAGCGGTCACCCGGGGGCCCGTCGGACGGGACGCCGAGACGGGCAGGGACGCGCGCTGTACCGGCGTCGCCTCGGCGACCGCAGGGGACGGCGCGGCCTCGGGCACGTCGGGCCCCGCCACCGGCAGGACACGCGAGGGCGGTTCGAGTCCGGAGACGGGCGCGGCCGACGTGGTGAGCGCGTTCCTGATCAGCCCGCCGGGTGCCGCGTCGAGGACGGCGTGGGACAGGGTCCCGGTGAGGGAGGGGTTCTGCCAGGTGCTCAGCCGGCCGCTGAACGCGGAGTCGGCGACCCCGGGACGGCCCAGCGCGGCACGCTGGATCGGCGGCAGCGCCGTCCAGCCGACCACCGCGGCCGGCCCGGCCCCCGCGGAGGCACCCGCGGCGGCCGTGTCCGGCGCGGACGCACCCGTAACGGCAGCGGCGGGTACGGCACCAGCGGCCGTACCCGTGTCCGTATGCGCTCCCGCGGGAGCGGACCGTGCGGCCGATGCCGCCGTGCCGCCCCTCAGTCGGTCGAGGAACCCCACCGATCAGCCCTCCGCCCCGCCCCGGGTGACCAGGGACGCGATCTGTTCCGTGTAGCGGCGCCGGTCCTGGTGTTCGAGATCCAGGATCGTCTCCAGGCTCCAGTGGAAGTGGTAGGCGACGTACGCGATCTCCTCGTGCAGCCGGTCGGTCGCGTACGTCACGATTCCCCCAGGCGGCTCCCGCCGAGTTCGACCTCGAAGGGCTCCGAGCAGTGGGGGCACTCCACGGAGGCGCGGGTGTGGCCCTCGGCGTTGACCTGCCGGTAGAAGTCCTGCAGGAACGCGAGGTCGGAGGCGAACATGTTCTCCACGATGCCGTCGTGGACCATCGCCAGTGTGCCGAGGCGGGTGATGACCCGGCCCAGCAGGACCACCGACAGATAGGCGGGGTTCTCCTGGACACGGACGTCCCGCAGCGGGATCAACTCGTCGCGGGCGGTGGCCAGACGCATCACGCCGTCCCGGTGCACCGTGCCCGCGTCGTCGACGTAGCCGCGCGGAAGCTCGAAGGGGAACTCCGTGCGCAGCGGTTGTGCCACCGGCGCGGGCGCCGGCGCCGGAGCGGCGGCGGGCGCCCGCGCCAAAAAAATAGGCCGCCCCCCCACCCGCACCCG
>NZ_JBHWZP010000117.1:0-25345 GCF_042728395.1 Streptomyces sp. NPDC060205 | reverse complement strand
GCGCCGCGGCGCCCTGCCCCGACTGCCGCTACGGGAGTTCTGCAGCGTACGAGGCTTCCCCACGGGGCGTGTCCGGCACGGCCAACTGCTCTGGCCGGCAGCCTCGTACGGGCGAGACGGGTATCGGCGGCGGCCCGGCGCCAGTAGTCCAGCAGGCCGGTCGGAGCGCCCGCCTCGCACAGGAGCGACTGCCTCCGGTCGGCGGCTCCCACGGTTGGTGAGCGTCTTCTGTGCCGCTGTGAAGGTTTGTTGAAGGCAGGCGAGCCGTGTCGTGTTCAAGCCGCAAACAGGGCCCCGAGTTGGCCGGAACTGCATGCAACATGACTGGTTTTTACCGATGTTGATGCCATTTCAGGGCGTAGCGGGCGCTCAGAAGGAGTGGCGTTCGGTGATAGCATCGCGGCGTCTGCGGCCTTGATCAACTTCTTGGTGATCCGAGGCCAGCCTGCTCTTCGTAGTAGCGCTCATGCAGTTCCCAAGGTGTGCGCTGCGGATCTTTCTGAGGCGCGTTCCGGCGATGTCTGCATGTCGCGCCCCGGGAAAGGTATCGATGAATCGAGACGTGCTCACATGGTGCCTCGGTGCTGCGGCGGTGATAGCCGCCGCCGCAGTGCTAGCACTCGTCGTCCGCAACAGAGCTCTGGGAGCAAGAAAACGACAGTTCGAGCGTGAGTCGGCGCACCGGCTGGCCGAGGCCCAGAGCAGGCTCTCGGCTGCTCTGGGCGACCTGCAGAAGTTCCGTGCCGAGCAGGACGCCGCACTGCGGGACGCCGAACGGACGGCGGAGGAGAGCACCAAGGCCGTCCTCAAGGGCGCGGTGCGCTTCCTGCAGAGCCTCGCAGCCGAGCAGACCACGCTCCTGGACGGCATCCAGCGCAAGCACGGCGGACACGCGGTCCTGTCCGACCTGCTGGACGTCAACCACGCCACCGCCCAGATGGCCCGCAAGGCCCAGGGCATCGCGGTCATGTGCGGCGCGCCTCTCAGCCGCCGCAGCCAGCCCGCCAGTGTCTACGACGTGGTGCGCAACGCCCAGGGGCAGATCCGCAACTTCAATCGCGTCGAGATCATGCAGCAGAGCGGGATCGCGCTGAAGGCGTCCGCCGTCTCGCCCGTCGCCCTCGCCGTCGCCGAGCTGCTCGACAACGCTGCCAGCTTCTCGCAGCACGACGCACCCATCGAGGTCACGTTCCAGCGTGTGCAGAAGAACCTGTGCATCGTGATCGACGACGCCGGTGTCGGCATGAACGACGAGGACCGGCAGAAGGCGACCGTGCTGCTGTCCGGCGCCACCGCCCCCCGCCTGTCCCAGCTCGGTGCCCAGCCGAAGTTCGGCCTCCCTGTCGTCGGCCTGATCGCGAGCCAGTACGGGTTCAAGGTGGACGTCACCGGAGTCTCCCGGTACGGCGGCGTCCGGGCCGTCGTCCTGCTGCCTGAGGAGCTGTGGACCATGGAAGAGACCCCGCAGGCCCCCGCTCAGGAAGCCCCCGTGCGTCGGATCCGGCGCATCCCGACCAGGGAGGACGAACCCGAGAGCCGCACGGTGCACGGTCTGCCGAAGCGGGGTGAGCGTCAGTCCCCCACGGCGAGCGTCACCGATGCCGGGAGTTCCGCCGGCGGGACCACCCGCCCGTTCAAGAAGGCCCGGGGCGCCGGTGGCCTGGCCGCCATCCAGCGGGGCACCATGTCGGGCCGTGCCGCCGAGACCCCGTCGTCCGAAGGGACCGAGGACGCATGACCACAGACATGTCGTGGATGGTCAAGGACATCGTGGACAACGTCCCCGGTGCCCGGCACGCCGTCGTGCTGTCGGCGGACGGTCTGCCGCGCGGGGCCACGGACGCTCTCACCGACAGGGACGTGAAGACGATCTCGGCCGCCATGTCCGGGATGCAGTCGCTGAGCCGGGCCACCGCGCACTTCGTCGGTGCGGCGCAGGAACAGCAGTGGAACCAGACGGTCATCGAGTTCTCCCACGGCTGGGTGTTCCTCATCGGGGCGGGACAGGGCGCCTATCTGGCCGCCGCCGCGGAGCCCGACGTCGACCTGCAGCAGCTGTCGTTCCGGATGAACCGCCTGGTCGCCAGGCTGGGCAACAACCTGACGTCACCGCCGCGGGCCGGTCTCGACGACCCCTCCCGGACGAGCGACGCCGCACGGCTCCCGCGCGCCGGGGCCGGCGGTTCGAACTTCGTGCTCAAGGAGCTGGACCAGGTCGTCGCCGAGGTGGCCGGCGCCCGGCACGCGCTGCTGCTCGGCGCCGACGGGCTGCCGCGCGGGGCGACCTCGGCGATAGGCAAGGATCTCGCGGACACGATGTCGGCGGCCATGACCGGCATTCACGCCTACAGCCGTGCGGCGGCGGATTTCGCGGGCGGCTCCCAGGACGCCGAATGGCAGCAGACGGTCATCGAGTACCAGCACGGCTGGATCTTCCTCATCGCGGCCGGGGACGACGGCTTCCTGGCCGCGGCAGCCGAACACGACTGCGACATCGAGGAGTTCACGACGCGCCTGTGCGACGCCGTGCCCGGGATCCTGGCGCCCGAGGGCCGGGAAGAGAGGGCCGACCATGTCTGACGGACCGGACGAGGAGCTGGAACTCACCTCTCCATTAGTCCCTCTTTTCGTGATCACGAACGGGCGTGGTCTCCCCTCGGATCACGAGTACGAGCACACCGCGTTGGTGACCGCGCACGACAGCGGCTCGTCCGCGGCCGCGCGTGCCCTGTCGCCCGAGGCACGCAAGGTCATGAATCTGGTCGCCGACGGATTCCTGTCGGTGGCGGAGGTCTCGGGCCACACCCACCTGCCCCTGGGCATCGTGCGGATCCTGCTGGCGCAGCTGGAGGAGGACGGCCTCATTCTCGTACGCAAGCCCATTCCCCGCGTCGAACGCGCCGAACGCGAACTCCTCAGCGCCGTGCTGGATGGCCTCAGAACCAAATTCGGAGCGTGAGCCGTGTATCTGAATCCAGACACTTCCAACTCGGTCAAGATCCTCGTCGTGGGTCATTTCGGGGTGGGCAAGACCACCTTGATCAACAGCATCTCCGAGATCGAACCGCTGCAGACCGAGGAGGAGATCACCGAGGCCAGCGAGGGCTACGACGATCTGTCGGGGACACCGAACAAGACGACCACCACCGTGGCCATGGACTTCGGCCGTCTCACCCTCAGCGACACCCTCGTGCTCTACCTCTTCGGAACCCCCGGGCAGGAACGCTTCAAGGAGATGTGGGAAGCACTGTCACGGGGCGCGCTGGGCGCCCTTGTGCTGGTCGACCCCACCCGACTGCACGACAGCTTCCCCATCCTGGACCTGGTCGAACGCTTCGGCCTGACGTACACCATCGGCGTCAACCACTTCGAGGGGACCGTCGAGTACCCGCTCGACGAAGTCCGCGAGGCGCTCAACCTCGCCGAGGACACCCCGATCGTGCACTGCGACGTGCGCGACCGCACGTCCTCGGCGCAGTCCCTCATCACCCTCGTGCAGCACCTCATGTCCATACTCGGCTAGGAGCCGGCATGCAACACCAGATCAACTCCCACCCGACACCGCCTCCCGGGTGCCCCGCGCACGGCAACACCCAGCTGTTCGGCCCCGAGTTCGGCTCCGCCCCCGAGCGCCACTACGAGCACCTGCGCTCGCTCGGCCCCAGCGCCCCCGTCGACATCGCCCCCGACGTCGAGGTCGAACTGGTCACCAGCTACGACGCGGCCCTGTACATCCTGCAGAACCCCGCCTCCTTCGTCCGCGACTCACGCCGCTGGAACGCGCTCAACGAGGGCCGGGTCCCCGCGGACAGCCCGGCCCTGCCCATGATGGGCTACCGGCCCAACGCCCTCTTCAGTGACGGTGCCGCCCATGCCCGGCTCCGCCAGGCCGTCACCGACAGCCTCGCCAGCATCGACGAGCTCCAGCTCGTACGGCAGACCCAGCAGTCCGCCGACTACCTGATCAGCCAGTTCTCCTCGGACGTGCGCGGCCAGGCGGATCTGATGGCCGACTACGCCCAGCCGCTGCCGCTGCTCGTCTTCAGCGACCTGTTCGGCTGCCCGCCCGAGATCGGCGACCGCGTCATCGCGGGCATCAGCGGCATCTTCGAAGGCACCCCCGGCGCCGACCAGGTCCTGGGCGGCGCGCTCGGCGAACTGATCGCCCTCAAGCACCGCCGGCCCGGCAACGACGTGACGACGCGGCTCATGCAGCACACCGCGGGCCTCAGCGACGAGGAGGTGCTGCACCAGCTCGTGACCCTGCTCTCCGGCGGCACCGCACCCCTGGCCGCGGCCATCGGTACGAGCAGCGCGCTGTACCTCGGCGAGGACTGGCCGGCCGGCCTCCCGGTCGAGGACGCGGTCGTCCAGACCCTGTGGAACTACGCGCCGATCGCCAACTACGCGGCCCACTACCCGACTCACGACGTCGACCTGGGCGGCCGGGTGCTGCGCGCCAACGACCCGGTGGTCATCTCCTTCGCCGCGGCCAACACCGACCCGAAGCTGACCGAGCACCGCGAGCAGCTCAGCGGCAAGGCCCACCTCGCCTTCGGCGCCGGACCGCACGCGTGCCCCGCCAAGGACCCGGCGTTCATGATCGCCGTCACCGCCGTCGAGTCGCTCCTCAACCGGCTGCCCGACGTCGAGACGCGCGTGCGCTTCCAGGATCTCGCCTGGGTGCCCGCGCCGTGGAGCCGGTCCCTGGTCAGCGTCCCGATCCGGTTCACCCCGCGCAGCGTGACCCAGACCGCGGCGGAGTCCTCCCGGCCCCAGGACGCCTCGCAGGCGCACGCCGCGCAGTACTCCTCCACCTCGTACCAGCAGCCGGCGGCGCACTCCGCATCCAAGGCCAAGTCCGGCCTTTTCAGTCGATTCCTGGCATGGACCAGGGGCGAGTGACGTAAGTAACCCTATGAGGACACAGTGTTATTGGATGCTTCAATAACCTCACGGGTACGTATGGCGGCTGTTGCTCAGAAAGGAGCCGCCACCGTGGGCAGCCTCACGACGTCGTCGTCCGACCGCCGCGCCACCGTTTCCCTCTTCTCCCGTCTGCGGACGGCGGAAGGACAGGCTGATCCCTTCCCCCTCTACTCGGAACTACGGTCCAAGGGCGGAGTCCGCCCCGCCCCCTGGGGCGGCCTCCTCGTCACCAGCTTCGACGCCTGCGACCGCGTACTGCGCAGCGCCGAGTGGCTGGAGCCGGACAAGAGCTGGCGCGACCGGCAGGGCCCGCGCACCCGCTGGAGTGCTCCGTCATCGCGCGAGATAGGCAGCACGATGCCCGCTCTCAACCCGCCGGAGCACACCAGGGTGCGCCGGGCGGCCGGCGGATTCGACCGGACGGCCATCCAGCAGATGAGCCGGACGGTCCTCCGGTTCACCGACGGTCTCCTCGACACCCTGGCCGAACGCCTCAGGGACGGCGAGGAGCACGCGGACTTCGCCGCCCTGGTCAGCGAGGAACTGCCGATCGCCACGATCGGCGCCTGGCTCGCCCTGCCGTCGGCCGACTGGCCACGGCTGCGCGAGCTGACCCATGAACAGGTCTTCACCCAGGAACTGCTGCCCTCCGGAAGTCAGTTGGCCCGGTCCGACGTCGCGATGGCCGAACTGCGCTCCTACTTCATGGAGCTCATCCGTGACCGGCGCGGGCACCCGGGCGACGACCCCGTCTCGCGCTGGATCACGACCTGGGACGCCATGGAGCCCGACCCCGACAAGGCCGACGAGGCGGTCTACTTCCTGGTCCTGTTCGTCCTGCTGGCCGCTCTGGAGACCACCTCGACCCTGTTGTCGACGATGACTCTCCACCTCGTCGAGGACCCCGCACGCTGGGACCTGCTGAGCGCCCGCCCCGACCTGGTACCCGCCTTCGTGGAGGAGACACTGCGCTACGACCCGCCGGCACACGTGATCAGCCGGGTCGCCGCACGGGACGGCCTGCTGGACGGCGTCGAGGTCCGGGCCGACGACATGGTCCACCTCATGGTGGGCGCCGCCCACCGCGACCCGGCCAAGCACCCCGATCCCGACCGGTTCGACCCGCACCGCAAGGCCTTCCACAACCTCGCCTTCAGCGGAGGCATCCACTACTGCCTCGGCGCTCCGCTGGCCCGGCTCGAAGCCCACACCCTCCTGCGCCAACTGGTCGGACGCCTGCCGCGCCTCACCCTGGCCCGACGCCCGCTCAGGGCACCCAGAGTGGCCTTCAGGCGTCTGCTGAACCTGGACGTCGCCCTCGCATGAACCACATACTCCCGCCCCCAGCCGTCCGCCCCTCCGCCATCGACACCGAGCAGGACGGCCCCGTCCTGCGGGTCCGCCTCAATCCCGACGGGCAGGACGACGTCCTGAGCGCCGCCGCGATCGACGACCTCATCGCCCTGCTGGACTCTCTGCACGGACGGCCCGACGTCCGTGTCCTGGTCCTGTCCTCCCTCGGACCGGACTTCTGCACCGGAGCGGACCGCGGCGAATTCCTGGACGCGGTCACCGCCGACCCGTCCGGCGCCGCCCTGCGACGAGCCGTGGACAAGGCCCACCGCCTCTGTCACGCCCTGGAGAACACCCACGCCGTCACCATCGCCCGGCTCCACGGCAAGGTCGTCGGCGCCGGACTCGCCCTTGCCGCGTTCTGCGACCTGCGGGCGGGCTCGGACACCTGCCGATTCCGCATGCCCGAAGTCGCACTGGGCCTCCCACCCGCCTGGGGAGGCGCCCTCGGCCGGCTGATATCCGAGGTCGGCGTCGCACCGATCCGCGAACTCGCGCTCACCTGCGAGGTCTTCGACGCCTCCGCCGCCCACCGGATCGGACTGCTCCACAAAGTGGTTCCCCACGACCAACTGGACCGCACCGTCGACGCGTGGACGAGACCACTCGCCCGACGCTCGCCCGAGACCCTCGTCCTCACCAAGCGCATGCTCGCCGGCTACGCACAGACCGGCACGGCCAACGTTTCCCTCCTCGACTCCCACCTTCTGTCCAGCACACTCAAGTAGCCCTGAAACGGCGCGGACTCACTCCGATCAGCGAGTCCGCGCCGTCAGGCGGAGACCGCGTTCCGCTGGTGGGCACGCCCGCACGTCGCCCCGGCCTGCTGGTTGTCCCCCAAACGCCGGAACGCGGGCGACGTTGCGGGAAGAATGGACACCATGCCGTACGAACACTCCTCCATCGACCCGACCAGGCCCAGCATCGCCCGCGTCTACGACTACTTGCTCGGCGGCAAGGACAACTACGCCGCTGACCGTGCAGTGGGCGATGTGTTCAAGCGCGACCTGCCCGGTTCGGTGGCGATCGCCTTCGCCAACCGCGGAGCCCTGACGCGGGCGGTCCGAGAGATCGCGACGACCACCGGTATCCGGCAGTTCATCGACCTGGGCAGTGGCCTGCCGACCGCGGACAACGTCCACCAGGTCGCACAACGGCACGCTCCCGACTCCCGCGTCGTCTATGCCGACATCGACCCCCAGGTACTGGTCCACGGCCGTGCGCTGCTGGAGAACGACCACCGCACCCGCGTGGTCGCGGTCGATGTACGCAATCCCGAAGCCGTGCGCACCCACCCCGACACCATCGAGCTCATCGACTTCGATCGCCCGGTCGCCGTCATCCTCAGCGCCATCCTCCACCACGTCAACGACGACGAGGACCCGGCCGGCATCGTCCGCTACTGGCGCGACCACGTTCCCTCCGGCAGCTACTTCTTTCTCAGCCACTTCCGCTCCGGCAACAACGCGGAGACAGCCGAGGCCGAGAAGGTCCTCCAGCAGACGTTCGGCCGCGGCAGGTGGCGCACCGACGCGGAGATCGCCTCCCTGCTGGAGGGCTTGGAGATCCTCGACCCGGGCATCGTCCCCGCCTCCCTGTGGCGCCCCGACGAGACCGGCGGCGCGTGCGACGTGGGCGAAAGACAACAACTCACGGTCTGGGAACACCTCATCGCCGCCGCACTGGCTCGAAAGATCTAACAGGATCCCAGAGCCTTTGCGTCGTCCCGGCACCGCCGGCCGCGATGCCGCAAGGAGCGGCATAGCTCGTCCGGGCTGTGAGGCTCGTGCGGGCTTTGAGGCCCGTGCGGCGTCAGCTTGTTCGTGTACGTGAGCTGTGGCGGACCAGGCCGGCGATGGCGGTGGCCACGAGTGCCAGGGCGGCGAGGCCGGAGAGTACGGGCAACACAGCCACATCGCTCCTCAGCTGCATCGCGGCGTTGACGGTGAGGAGGACGCCGGCGAGCAGATAGAGAGCACTCATAGCCCGGCTCGTCGGGACGATCCGCCACGTGCGGTCACTCATGTGTGCCTCCAACTGGCCTGATGTGCAATGCGGTTCACGTGCCCGAAGATCCAGCGATCATTCCCGCCGGGGATCGTGCCGACGTTCGCGCAGCGATGTGGCAGCGCGGGGGGAGAGGCTTACGGCGGCCCTCGCGCTGACAGACGGTTGCACCGTCGGCGAAGTGAGCCGCCTCCCCGCGCCGACAGGGCCTTGAGATGGTCAAGTGCGCTTATGTGCAGATGAGTTGGGAATGAACCGAGTAGCCTCCTCTGTCCTTGTCGGCCATGTGTGGTGAGCGGCGGGCAGTGTACAGGCGGGTGCGAAGCCGGCGACGGGGGACGTCTGTGGAGCGGGGCGCGGAGGGGCGCGCGGGGGACGGGGAAACACGCAACGAGTTCTCTGGATCCGGCGGGCCCGTGATCCAGGGGCGGGACTTTCTCGGTGCCGTCACCATCAACCGGTTCGTCGATCGCCCGGCCGAGGGGCCCGGGGACGCGGCCTTGGTACAGGCCGCGGACGACCTCGCATCCGCCGTCCAGCGCCAGTGGAGGGAAGAGGCGGCGCTGCGGCGTCTGAACGATCCGTATCCGCTTCCGGTCCGGTGGCGGCCCGCCGAGCCTCAGCTCATGGAGTCCTGGCGTTCACTGGTCCGGCTGGCCACCACCGGAGTCGGTCGGGCGTCGTCGGCCTCACCGTCCGGCTGGGCGTCCGGGCCGGAGGAGCTGACCGGAGGTGGCGGCGAGCTGGTGAGGGTCCTGGCCAGCGTGCCCACCGGCCGCCTGGTGCTGCTGGGGGACCCGGGCTCCGGCAAGAGCATGCTGCTGGTCCGCCTGGTGCTGGACCTGCTCGCGCGCCGCCGCCGCGGAGACCCGGTGCCTGTGCTCGTACCCCTGGCCTCGTGGGACCCGGATCGGGAGGACCTTGATCTGTGGCTGGAACAGCGGTTGGGCATCGACTACCCGTGGCTCGCTGACCCCGGCCGAACGGGAACCGCCAGGGCGCGGGAGCTGCTGGACGCCGGCGCGATCCTGTTGTTGCTGGACGGCTTGGACGAGATACCCGATCGCGTACGAGGCCGCGCGATCGCCCGCATCAACGACGCCCTGGGGCACCGCCCGGACCTCGGCATGGTCCTCAGCTCGCGCAGCGCCCCCTTCGCTGCCACCGTGCGGGCTCAGGACGGGTACGAGGTACGGGTGACCGGCGCGGCGGGCGTCGAGGCCGAGCCGCTTGACCTGGACACCGTCGCGTCGTACTTACGGGACTCCGCGGGCGGTTCGACCGGCGAAGCCCTTTGGCTGGAGGTGTTCGCCGCGCTGGACGCCGGGCACGACCCCCACCCGTTGGGCCAGTTACTGACGACGCCGCTGATGGCGTACCTGGCCCGCGTCGCCTACAACCCCTCGCCGAACACGGTGGAGGACGGCCCGTATGCCCCCGCGGTGGGGTCCGGACGGGGTCCTGCGCCGGACGAGCACGACGCCCACGTCGGGCGTCCCTTCGAACTCCTAAACCGCTCACGGTTCCCCACGGACACCACGATCCGGGAGCATCTGCTGGACGCCTTCATCCCCGCCTCCTACGCGCGGGACCGGGCCCCGGTAGCGGCCGGGCCCTCGGGATCGCGGCACAGATGGACGCGCGGGCAGGCGGCCCACTTCCTGACGTTCCTCGCCCGTGACCTGGAGGGCCGCCAGCAGGGCACCACCGACCTCAGATGGTGGGACCTCGCCGACGCAGCGCCGAGGATTCTGGCGGGGGTCGCGGTGGGGCTCGTGGCGGTGCCGGCCGGTCTGGTGATGCCCTTCGGTGCCTGGCTCGGGGTCGGCATGCTCGTCGGGGTCGCCGTGGCGATGGTCGGCCGGCGGTGGAGTCCACCCGCCCCGAGTTTCAACCGCGGGCTGGCAGGAGGTCTGATCGGCAGCCTTCTCGGCTCCGCGTTCGGGCTGGGCATGCGCCTCGCCCTCGGGATCCCCAGCCCGGCGGGCTATCTCGTCAGCGGGCTCGCGCTGGGCCTGGTGCCCGGGTTCCTCGGCGGTTTCCGGGCCGGTCTTGCGGGTGGTATCGCGGCGTCGTTCGTCGGGGCGTTCGTCGGCGAACCCGAGATGGGGGACTCGGCGCCGCTGGTCAACAGCGTCGGATTCGGCGTCGCCGCCGCCTGTGTGGTCACCCTGGGCCACGGCCGCCTTCCGGCGCGAGGAATCCGCTGGTCACCGCTCGGCATCCTCACCGGCCTGGGCGGCGGTCTCGCCCTCGGGATCGCGGTCACCCTGCAGGGCGGACTGCTCAGCGGGCTGCTGTCCGGGACGGTCGCCGCCGTCGGCGGTTCCTTCGGCGCCGGGCTGGAGGCCAAGCCGGCCGAGGCGACGGTCGCCGCGGATCCGCAGACGGTACTCGGCCAGGACCGCGTCACGTTCTGGACCACTGCCGCGGCGGGTGGCCTCGCCATCGGCCTGGCCGCCGCCGTCGTCGTAGCCTCGGCCCTGGGTCCGTGGCGGGGAGCCGCGGCCGGGGTGGCCGACGGGCTGGCCACCGGTCTGGCGTGGGGCTTCCTTCAGGCCAGGTACGGCTCGTTCACGCTCGCCCGATGGTGGCTCGCCCTGCGCGGCCAGGTGCCATGGCGGTTGATGTCGTTCCTCGCGGATGCCCATCGACGGGGAGTACTGCGGCAGGTGGGCGCCACCTACCAGCTCCGCCACGCCGAGGTGCAGCGTCGCCTCGCTCGGAGGACGTGAGCCGGGTCCTGTCGGCGACAACCGGTTCAGTCCTCCTGTCGGCCGCCCGGGTCGAGAGGGGCCGTGCCCTCTGTGCTGGGGCGTGTCGGTCCGTGTGCGTCGGCGTGCGTTGCACGGGGCTCGCCCGAGCCGTGCGCGTTGATGGTGAGGCCGTTGAAGTCCCGGCCCTGGACGACGGGGCCGTACTGGGTTCCCCCGCTGATCTGGTTCGTCACCGTGCTTTCACCCGTGCGTACCGACTGCGCCTGCAGCCACCAGTTGTCCAGGGCGAGGCGGAACTCCGCGTCGAGTGCGGCGCGCACGGCGAGGGCCGTGCGCAACTGATGGGCTCGCTCCAGCTCGTCGGGATGCCCTGCCAACGCCGTGAGTTCGGCCTCACCGGAACTCACGACGAGCGCACCGCCGGCCTCACCGCTGCGGAACGGGCGGCGGATCAGCGCGCTCAACGCGGTCCACGCCTGCCGGTGCGGCGCTCGTTCAGCGTTTCATCGGCCCCGTACCGGCGAATGCCGGAGCGGGAGGACGCCGAGTGGCGGGAGCCCGCTGCGGGGCCGGGCGGAACACAACGTCCAGCACCCCTCCCGGAGCACCCGAACCATCCGCCCACCAGGACATATACCCAACGAAAGGGGATACCGTCGCACCGGAACGTGGTGTTACGAGGCGGGTGGTGCGGGATGTCCGGCGGATGTGATGCGGCGTCGGCCTAGGAGGTCTCGATGCATCTCCTCGCTGCTGCGCAGGGCGAGTGCCGCCATGGTCAGAGAGGGGTTGGAGGTGGCCACCGTGGGCATGCTGCCGCATCCGACGGCATAGAGGTAAGGGTGGTCCCAGCAGCGTTGCCATTCGTCGACCACGGATGTGTGACGCGAGTCGCCCATGATGTGGGTTCCGGCTCCGTGACCGGCCGCCCTGTAGCCGTAGGAGCTTCCTTCGAACTCGAAGTAGCCGGGCCAGCCAGGCCCTTGTTCGAAACGCGTGTGGTCCTCTGCGCCCAGCAGGTCGAAGAGCTGGTCGGAAACCGTCTTCGCGGCGGCGATGCCGCGTTTGACGTAGTCGGACAAGTCGTAGTGGATGACCGGCCGCGGAATGCCCAGCACGTCGCGGTGACGAGGATCGATCGTCACGCGGTTCGCCGGGTCGGCCTCCTGTTCAATCTCGAACTGGAAAGCGAATTCGCGTCCGATCTGGTCGCCGAGCGCCCGCCGCAGTTCTGTACCGAGGATGCCGCGGCCGTCGGACCCTCCGGTGCCCAGGAATTCGGCGACCCGTTGCTCGGGCGGTCCCAGGGACCAGGTCCAGCCCCAGTTGCCGATCTCCACGCGAAACGGAGCGCGCCGGGCACGCGCGGCGCCGAAGCGGAAACCCTCCAGTCCGGAGGTTGAGCCGGGGCCACGATAGGCACCGACCTGCTGGGGCATCAGGCCCCACGTCAGCAGGACCGGGTGGTCCATCAGGTTGCGGCCGACCTGGTCGCTGCTGTTGGCGGCCTCGGAGACGAGGAGGAGCTTGGCGTTCTCGATCGCGTGCGCGGCCAGGACGACGAGGTCCGCGTCGACGCTGTGGGTCACTGCTTCGGTGGTGTCGTCACGGTAGGACCGGTAGTCGACACCGGCCGCCCGCCCGTCGGCTCCGATCCGGACCCGTGTGACGACCGCCCGGGTGACCAGGGTGACGGACGAGCCCCAGCGGGCCTGGGTCTTGAGGGGCGTGTACTTCGCCTGGGACGGGCAGATCGGTACGCAACTGGCGTAGCCCTGGCACAGCGTTCCCTGATCCGGCTGCCCCAGCCCCGGGGCGGGCCGGTAGCCGGCGCCGTCGTCGTAGGAGGGATGGGGCAGGCCGTTGCGGGCGTGTGGTGTCGTGACGACGCGCAGAGGGACCGGATCGTCCGCCCCGGGATCCCGTATGGCACCGCCGTCCAGGGACTTCGTCATCACCTGGTCCAGGTAGCTCTGCGGGATGGGCCGCATGGGGAACTGGTAGCCCTCCGGGAACGGCAGGCCGACCTCCGCACGCTGCTCCTCGGCATCGCCGGCCACCCCGATCTCCCGCTCGGCCGCGCGGTAGTACGGTTCCAGGTCGTCGTAGCCGAGAGGCCAGTTCCGCCCCTGCCCGAAGTCCCCGGCGCGGAAGTCCTCGGGGTGCATCCGGAGCGCGAGTCCGGTCCAGGGCAGGCCGGTACCGCCGTTGGCCCGCAGGTATCCGCTGCCGTACGGAAGCGGGCCGTTCTGCACGAAGTACTCGCCGACGTCGCCCATCGCCGGCGACGGTGCCGCGGTACTCGTCCGGTAAGGCGAGTTGGGCACCTTGAGCAGTGCGGTGCGGTACGCCTCGACCGCGTCCGCGTGCCCCCCGTCCGGGCTGGACGCGCCGTGTCCGGCCTCCAGCACCAGGACCCGCCAGCCCTGGTCGCCCAGGCGTTTGGCCACCAGGGAACCCGCGAAACCCCCACCGACCACGACCACGTCCCACCGCCGCCCCTGCGGACCGCTCATCGGGCGATCACCGACTCGGTATTACGTGCTCCCGTGGGCGCTGCCTCGGACGGGGCGGGCGCTGCCTCGGACGGGGCGTCGGCCCAGCTCCCGTGCGCCTGTGCCGCCGCGCCCGGCGCGTTCCCGCCGAACGCACGCCATACGAGACCCTGTTCATAGGCCTGGGACGAGACGACGTACGGTCCGGCCTCCCGTGTCCGCACTCCGTTGTCCGAGGGCGGCGAATCCGGCAGACCGGGCCATGTTCCGACGTACCAGAGGTGGGTGATCGCCCGCGCCAGCTCCCGGGCGGAATCGTCCTCGAAACGCGGCGGGCTGTCGGGGGCCCCCGCCACCGAGTCGGCGAGCTGGTCGAGCCGCTCAGCGCCTGCCTGATCCACGACGACCTGCCGGTACGTGTGCAACATGCCGGTCTCCTGCAACTCCCTGCAGTCGAAACCGGTCAGGTCCGCCGACAGAGCGGCGAACTGATGGAGTTCCATGATCTCGAAATCCCTTTTCCTATGCGGTCAGACAAGTTCTTCTCGTACACGCGCGCCCTCGCGGGACGGTGACCCTGCGCGGGCCGGGCTCCGCGCCGGATCGCTGGGCACGGCCGACGCCCGGACCGGTACCGGCGCCGCCGCGTCAGCGGGGTTCCGCCGTGGCGGCTCCACCGGATCGGGCACGGCGAACGACGTTCCGCGCGACGATCGGCGCATCCTGTGAGCCGGGGTTGTCGGCGCCGTGTGCCCCGGGAGCCCCGTCACAGATCGCCATCACTGCTCCCGTGCGCCAGGGAGGAGCGAAGGCCGTCCCGCGGCGGAGCCGGTACCGCCTCCCGCGTCGAGGCCGAACCGGTTCAGTTCGGCCGTGATGACGGCGGCGACTCGCGGCAGTTCATCGCTCTCCAGCATGTCCCAGTGGCCGCAGTCCACCGGTTCCACCACGAAGCCGCCGCCGGCGCGACGCTGCCAGAACGCGCGCAGTCGGGCGGCTGCCTCACCGTCCTCGTCGTCCTCCACGGCCATGGCCTGCATGAGCACCACGCGGGCCTGCGAGTCGGGCACCTCGTAGGCGAGGCCGGTTGCCTGGTGGTGGTTGTACACCGCGAGGTACCGGGCGACCTGGGCGTCGTCGATGCCCGGGTACATGCCGTTGAAGCGGATCAGCTTCTGCCGGAACTCCTCCATGCCGGTCGGCGTGAACGGGGCGTGCCGTTCCGCGTCCTCGGCGCCGCGGGTGTCGAGCAGGACCGCGCTGACCCTTTCGTGCCCGGCCGCCGCCAACTGGCGTGCCATCTCGTGGGCGATCAGCCCCCCGTAGGACAGCCCGCACAGCACCAGTGCCTCGTCCGGGCGGGGACCGACCAGCCGCAGGTACTCCTGGGCGATGGCCTCCACGGTCGGCAGGGTCGACTCACCGGGATTGATCCCCGGGGCCTGCAGGCCCATCACGCCGACGTCCTCCGCGAGCGCGGTGGACAACGGCAGATAGCAGAAGGCGGTGCCGCCGGCGGGGTGGACGCACACCACGCGCTGCCGGCCGTCTCCGGCGCGGAACTCGACCAGGCTGCTGTGCTTGGCGGGTCCGGCGGTCCCGGAGAGGGCGCCGCGAACGAACTCCGCGAGCGCCTCGATCGTGGGACGCAGCATGACGTCCCGGACCGGCAACACCACGCCGAGCTCCTCCTGCACGGCGTGTGCCATCTTGATCGCCGAGATCGAGGTGCCGCCGAGCTCGAAGAAGTTGTCCGCGACCCCGACGTCCGGGTGCAGCAGCACGTGCCGCCAGATCCGGTACAGGGCCATCTCGACGTGGTCACGGGGTGCGGCCGTGTTGACCTGCCCGGTACGGGTCCCGGCGGTCGCGCTCAGCACGGCTTCCCGGTCCACCTTGCCGTTGCGGTTCACGGGTAGCCGCGCGAACTCGGCGACGACCGCGGGGATCATGTAGTCCGGCAGCCGTTCCCCGAGCGCGAGACGCCATTCGTGGGGTGTCCGGTCGGGCCCGGGGTCGCGTCCCACGCCGGCCACCAGGTGCGGGTCGTCCGGCGTCCGGCGGTCGGCCAGGACGACCGCCTCCCGCACCCCGGGCACCGCCAGCAGAGCGGCCTCCACCTCGCCGGGCTCGATGCGGAAACCGCGCAGCTTGAGCTGGTCGTCGCTGCGGCCGACGTACTGGGCGTTGCCGTCCGGCAGCCAGCGCGCCAGATCGCCGGTGCGGTAGATGCGTTCTCCCGGCACGAACGGGTCCGGGACGAAACGCTCGTCGGTGAGGTCGGGCCGGTGCAGGTATCCGCGCGCCAGGCTCGCGCCTCCCGCGTACACCTCGCCGGGAACTCCCACGGGCACCGGGCGCATGCGGTCGTCCAGCAGGTACAGGCGCGTGCCGCGCAGTGGCCGCCCGATGGGGCACGACCGCGAGCGCGCCTGCGGATCGGTGTACGCGGTGGTGTAGAGCGTGGCTTCGGTCGGTCCGTAGCCGTAGCAGATACGAAGGCCGGGCAGGGCCTCGCGCATGCGGTGCAGCGCTGCTTCCGGCAGGGACTCCACGCCGGTGAGGAGCTGGCGCAGGCTCAGCCCGGCCAGCCGCCGGGACGGGTCCTCGTCGATCCACATGATGTAGGAGGGGGGAAGGAAGGCCTGGGCCACCCGCCGCTCCCGCAGCCAGTCCATGAGTGCCCCGGGGTCGCCGCGCAGCTCGTCGGGGACGAGGTGGAGCACCGCGCCCGTCGTCAGCGGTACGAGGAGTTCGTGGACCGAGGCGTCGAAGCCGATGCTCGACCAGGCCGAGGCGGCCTCGCCCGCGGCGTCGCCCATGAGTGCGCGCCAGTGGTCGAGGAGGTTGACGACGCTGCCGTGGGTCACCGCCACCCCCTTGGGGCGGCCGGTCGACCCGGAGGTGTAGATGACGTAGGCCAACCGGGCAGGGTCCGGGTCGATCTGCGGCGCGGCCTCCTGCGTGCCTTCCGCCTCGACAGCGGCCAGGTCCTGCCAGGGGCCGCTGTCGGCCGCCGGGGTCGCGTGGTCGGTCAGCACGAGCGCCGGCCTGGCATCGGCCACCATGGCCGCGAGCCGTTCGGCGGGCTGTCCGGGGTCGAGCGGGAGGTAGGCGGCCCCGGCTTTGAGGATTCCCAGGACCCCGACGACCAGTTCGAGCGTGCGCCCGGCGTGCAGGCCCACCACCTGGCCGGGGCGGACACCGCGGGCGATCAGCGCGTTCGCCAAACGGTCGGCCCGCAGGTCCAGCGCCGCGTAGGTCACTTCCGCGTCCCCGGCGACCACCGCCGGCTGTTCGGGCCGGGTCCGCACCTGTTCCGCGAAACGCTCCAGCAGGGCGGCGGACGCCGGTGTCACCGGGTCGCCTCCCCAGCTGAAGGCCGACAGGATCTCTCGCTGCTCGTCCTCGTCCAGCAGGGTGAGGTCGCCGAGGTCCGCCGTGGGCCGCTCGGTCATGAGCCGGAACACGCGCAGGAGTTGGCGTGCGAACCGCTCGACGGTCGTCCGGTCGAAGAGGGCGGTGGCGTACTCGATCCCGCCGACCAGGCGCGAGCCCTCGTCGGCAACGACCGCCACCAGGTCGAATTTCGCGGCGACGTGTGAGTCGTCCTCACGCACCTCGACACTCACGCCGGGAAATTCGAGCTCCTGCCGCATGGAGGGAACCCACGCGACCATCGTCTGGAACAGGGCCGTGTAGGCAGGACTGCGCGGCGGGTTGACCAGTTCCACGACCCGTTCGAAAGGCAGGTCCACATGAGCGAGGTCTTCACGCAGCCGCCGGTTCACGCGCTTCAGCGCCTCCCCGACGGTCGGTGAGCCGGACAGGTCCGCGCGCACGGCAAGGGTGTTGGCCAAGAAGCCGATGAGGCCTCCGACGTCGCCCTGCCGGCGGTTGGCCGTCGGGGTCCCGACAACGATGTCTTCCTGCCCGGAAAGCAGGGACAGCAGGACCGACCAGCCGGTCAGGACCGTCGCGTAGAGGGAGACCCCGTGGTGCTCCGCCAGGCCTCGCAGCGCCTGGGTGAGGTCCTCGTCGACGACCAGGGCCGCCCTGCCGCCCCGGAAATCCTGTTCGGGCGGACGGGTCCGGTCGGTGGGCAGGGGGAGCACGGCCGGGACCCCGCTCAGCGCACCGGTCCAGTACTCGGCGTACGCGGCGGCTTCCTCTCCCGCCATCCAGTCCCACTGCCAGCGGGTGTAGTCGCTGTACTGCCACCGCAGTTCCGGCAGGGACACTTCCTGTCCTTCGCGCAGCGCGGCGTACACCGTGCTCAGCTCCCGCAGCAGCAGGGACTGGGACCAGCCGTCGAAAATGAGGTGGTGGGCCGTGAGCAGAAGGACGTGGTGGTCCTCACCCAGCACGACCAGACGGCCGCGCGTCATGGCTTCCTCCCCGAGGCGGAAGGGAGTGCTGCCCACCGCCCGCTGGGCCTGTGCGAGGCGCTCGTCCGCGTCCGGTAGCCCTCTCAGATCCTCGACGGTGACGGGGAAGCCCGTCTCCGGGGGATCGACGACCTGGAGTGCCGAGCCCTCGGCCGGCACCAGCCGGGTGCGGAGTGCTTCGTGCCGGGCGGCGAGCAGGTGCAGCGCCTGGACGAGGAGGTTCGCGTCCAGGGGCCCCTTGAGGTCGAAGTTCATGAGCCCGTGGTACGCGGCGCTGGCCTCCCCACCCATCCGCGCCAGGACCCACAACCTCTCCTGTGCCAGTGACAGGGGGGCAGGGTCGGACGAGGAGACGCCGGCGGGGCCTGATGCCGATGGGGCCGACAGGGGTGACGGGAGAATTCGGGGGGTGGCAATGCGAGGCACAAAGTCTCCTTCATGAGAAAGGAAGACGGCGAAACAGGCGTGGGACGCGGCGCAGGACGGCCTGTGTCCGGTCGGCTGCACCGGCGACCGGGAGCATCGCGAGGGCGGCAGCTGAATGCGTGGTGGCTGCGTCGGGCCTCGGCGTGCCGGGCAGGATTCCGAGGCGCCCGTCCGGCGGCGGGCTTTCGTCGTAACTCAGGAACTTTTATCGGCGCGTCACCGGCGACGGGACGTCAGGGGGATCGGTCTCACGTAACTGGACTAGCAATGCATATGGCTAATCATGAATTAATGGTTCGTCAGGCAAAAGTACATCCCAGACCGCTTTAAAGGTCAACAGTGACGCAGGTCACACAATCTCCCGGGGTCGAAATGTTTGGATCCGTCATGTCTCGAAAAAGGTTATGGCGGCAATTCTGTCAAATATCACCACCCTTCCGTCATGAGGAACTGGGCGAGTGAAGTCCGATGCGCGCCGAAAAGGCGTGCGGTCCGGCGATGTCGAATCTCCCGACCTTGTCGCCGGTTGTCGAAACCCGCGCGCCCTCCGGCCCGTCCATACGTGGTGGGCTGCACCGTTTCGCCGGACTGAAGCCTTGACGGGGCGTAGATCTTCAATACGCTGAAGCGGCTTGAGATTCACGGAGGCGCTTATGGGCAAGGCCCGAACCGGTGCGGTCGCGGGTGTGGCAGCATCTCATGCGTCCCCAGCGGTGGACGTGTCGGCGCGTGTCGTGTTCCTGCGATTGCGCCTCGCGGGAACTGGACATCACTACCAGAGCGAAAATTTTCATCTCCGACTGAATGCATATCGGTCCGTACGGGTTCGTCCCGAAGGAGTCCGGCCGACTCCGCGGCGATTTCTGCTCCCCATGCGAGTTCCCACCGTCACAGCGGTTCACCGTCCGGTAATCCGCCCTTGAGCAGATCCGGCTCCGGCCGACCGTGCCCGCCCCCGGCCCGGGTGCTGCCGCTTCCTCACACCCACACACCGTCACGGACCCCCGGCTGATCCGGGCAACCCAGTAGAGGCCTCTGCATGCGTGTCCGCCGAGACCGAAAGGTCACACCCCAGGTCCTGAGGACCGCGGAAAGGACGTTACTTCGATGAGCACCGACGGCCTGCCTTTGGACGGTGTGACCGTCCTCGACTTCACCCAGGTCTTCATGGGCCCCAGCTGCACCCAGTTGCTGGGTGATTACGGGGCCGATGTGATCAAGATCGAGCGCCCCGGAACCGGCGACCTCTCCCGGACATCCTTTCCGGACCGGGACGGGCTGGACGGGCCGATCTTCCTCGCCATCAACCGGAACAAGCGCAGCGTCTGCGTCGATGTCCGCGCACCCGAAGGCAAGGAAGTGATTCTGAGCCTGGTCCGCACGGCAGACGTGGTGGTGAGCAACTTCCGCGGTGGTGTGATGGAACGGCTCGGTTTCGGCTACGAAGACCTGCGGACGATCAACCCTCGTCTCATCTGGGCCTCCGGCACCGGCTTCGGAAGCGCCGGCCCGTACAGCCACAAGGGTGGCCAGGACGTGATCAGCCAGGCCTACTCCGGGGTGATGTGGCGCCGCGAGTCACCGGACCTACCGCTGTCCGTCTACGCCACACCACTGGGCGACTACACCACCGGCATGCATCTGCTGCAGGGCATATTGCTCGCGCTGTTCACCCGGACCAGGACCGGGGAGGGCCAGAAGGTCGAAGTCAGCATGTACGACTCGATGCTGCACATGCAGATGCAGGAGGCCTGCGCGCAGCTGAACCGCGGCTACGAGGTCAACTGGGCCAGCATGCCGCTCAGCGGTGTCTTCCCGACCATGGACGGCGCGGTCTGCATGGTCGGAGCGTTCAAGGAGAACCCGCTACGCGCGGTGTGCGCGGCCCTGGAGATGGACGAGGACCTCTCGCTGCGCGAGGAGTACTCCACCATGGAGGCGCAGTTCCAACGACGCCCGCAGCTGCAGGCGATCTTCCGGCAGCGGTACGCGAGCAACGTCACGGACCACTGGATCCGACGACTGGAGGAGCAGGACATCCTCTGCGCCCCGGTGCGCACCCTGGAAGAGGCGCTCGCAGACGAACAGACCGCGGTCAACGGCATGATCGTCGATATGGACCACCCGGTGGCCGGCAAGATCAGGGCGGTCGCCGCACCCATCCTCCTCTCCGGCGCCCGCATGGCCGTCCGTCACAGCCCGCCGCAGCTCGGCGAGCACAGTTCCGAAGTCCTCAGGGAACACGGCTTCGACGACGCCCGGATCGCCGCGCTGGTGGAGAGCGGTGTCCTGCGGTGACCGCAGCACCCTCCGCGGACGAAGTGCGCCTGGAGATCGACCAGCACGTCGCCCGTGTAACCCTCGACCGACCCCACGTGCTCAACGCCGTCGGCGCCAAGACGCTGCAGCACCTCAACGAAGTCTGGGAACGCATCGAGTCGGACCCCGGGGTCCGAGTCGTCGTCGTGACCGGCGAAGGCGACCGAGCCTTCTGCACCGGCGCCGACATGTCCGCCGAGGAGACCGACAGGACCGGTTTGGAGTACTGGGCCGCTCTCGACCCCAACGGTTTCGGCGGCCTGTCCCTGCGCACCACCCTCGACGTCCCGGTCATCGCCCGGGTGAACGGGTACGCCCTCGGCGGTGGCATGGAGATGGTCCTGGGCTGCGACATCGTCGTCGCAGCCGATCACGCCCAGTTCGGGCTCACCGAGCCGCGTGTCGGACGCGTCCCACTCGACGGGGGAGTCACCCAGCTTGTCCGCCGTCTGCCACATACCCAGGCGATGGGTCTGCTGCTCACCGGGCGGCGGGTGAGCGCGGCCGAGCTCGCGGGGATGGGACTGGTCAACGAGGTGGTTCCGGCCGAGCAGTTGGACGAGGCGGTCGACCGCTGGGTCGCCGGTGTTCTCGCGTGCGCTCCCACCTCGCTGCGTGCCATCAAACAGATGGTGCAGCGCACCGCGCACCTGACCAGTCAGGAGGCGCGGACGACCCGTCTGCCGGCGCTGATGGCAGCCCTGGACAGCGAGGACAGCCGCGAGGGCGTCCGAGCCTTCAGGGAGAAACGCCCACCGAACTGGCCCGGGCACTGAACCGCCGGCGATCAGCGGCAGATCACTGTGGAGGATGACATCTGACATCTGCCGGCTTGGCCGGCCGCCCGGCCACAGGCCCGGTGGGATCCTTCTCGTTCCAAGCCGCCCGGTGCCGTCAGCAGGTCAGCCCCCAGCCTCTGACGGCACACGCGAGGGGTCCCACTGGGACTATCGGGTGTCGCGCCGTCGACGCGTGCGCTCGAACTCGGCGACGTCCGATATCCAGGGACCGTGCTGTTCGAGTGCGGCGCAGCCGCCGTGGACGAAGGCGCTCACCAGGTTCCGGTAGCCGCCGATGCCGTCGACCAGGCTGTACTCGACCCGGTACTCCGGGTCCGACCCGCCCTTGCCGTCGCCCTCGCGCAGCGTCGTGATGCGGGCGACGGAGTCAGCGTAGAAGTGGAGCTGGATCCCTTCGCCCAACTCCTCGTCCTCGATGGTGAACACTTCGTTGTCCGCGGCGGAGCGGTTGCCGACGAACTCCCAGAACTCCGCGGCGGCACTGCGGGGACCGTCCCGTAGCCACTTCTTCTCGACGCCCTTGTCGTCGGTGAACGACAGGGCCGTCTTCCTCGCGCTTCCGCCGAAGCCGGCGCGGTGGCCGGCGGTCTCCTCGTCCTCCTCCACGGGTGTGTTCCTGGAGCGGCCCGCGGCCTCCGAGCACATCAGGAAGCTCACGGTGCGCACCGCGTCATCGACGAGTTCAGGGTGTGCACGGCGCACGGCCGCTTCGACCGTCGTCTGCATCCGTTCCCAGTCGCGTTTGTCCGTGGCGCGGTTTCCCCGTCGCGGGTCACGGCTGATCCGCATCCCGGCGGACGCCTGCTCCGCGGTGGCGATCACCCGCATGACCTGGGGCAGTAGCGCGGGGTCGACGGCATCGGGCATCCGCTTCGGAACCGTCGCGCCGTGCACATACTGGCCCGTGTACCGCAGAGTCGCGGCGTCGAGGGGACCGAGTACTGCTCCGCGCTCGGCGCGGCGGCGGTCCGCGTGGTACTCCTGAGCTCGTTCCCCGTTCGACGTCTCTGTCGCCGCGCGCATCGCCGCGCATACCTGACCGCGCTCAAGCAGACCGACGTCGGCTCCGTGGGCGATGAGCCGGCTCCTGTCCCACCGGATGCGCCGGAAGAGCGCGTCGACGTCCGCGGGCGCGGCGAGGAGGATCGGGTCCAGGAGTGCGGCGGCAGCGTCCTCGTCGAGCCGGCCCCGGGTTCCGGCGGCGTCGCACAACGGAAGCACCGCACTCCACAGCAGCAGGTGTCTGGCCAGGTTCTCCCTGATCACCACAAGATGGGCTTCGCCGATCGGGAAAGTGAACGTACGAGGCTCATGGTTGGCGTCAGCCCCCGCACCGAGCGTCAGCTTCAACTCGCCGTCCTCACGGACCACGCTCGGAATCCAGCCACTCATGCGCGTGAAAACGATGTCGCTCATGGCCCCAGTCTGTCAGCGCGGCGAAGGGGTGAGGGTGGTGCGGTCGAACGGGCCGCCGTGCGCGGCGGCGTACGCGACGGCGTCGTTGACGGCATCGAGACCGAACGAGCGGACCCGTTCGGGGGCGAGGTCCAGAGCGCCCGAGGCGAGGAGCCGGATGATGCCGACATTTGCTGTGCGCGGGTACATCCACTGCCCGCGTACGGTGATCGAATTGCGCATGATCCATGGGTACGGCAAAGCGAGGTCGTCGCCACCGAGCATGCCGACGCCGCCCATGAGAACGACACGGCCGTACTCGCGCACGGTCATGGCCGCCGCGCGCGACACCGAGCTGGGTGCACTCGGCGGGAGCAGGTCGATCACCATGTCGACCGGCCCGCCGGCCGCCTCCAGGACTGCCGCGCGATCGGTGGCCTCGTCCGCGGTCAGCGGGACAGGCCGCAGCCGCGGGCCGAACCGGTCAGCCAGCAGGCCGAGTGCGGCCCGGTTGCGGCCCGGGGCGATCACCCGGCCCGCGCCCATCGCGAAGGCGACCGCGACCGCGCTGCTGCCGAGGTTGCCGGTGGCGCCACTGACCAGCAGTGTCTCGCCGGCTGCGAGGTGGCCTGCCAGCAGTCCGCCGTAGGAGATGGCGTGCACCGTGAGCGCGGCCCAGCGGGCCGGATCGTCTCCCGCTGCGGGAGGCAGCGGGAAGACGTTCTCGGTCGGGACTCGCATGCGTTCGGCGAACGCGCCGTCGTGCAGGTGGCGGGCGAGCCGTGCGCCGCCCTCGCCGCGCGAGCTCCAGCCCTGGAGCGTGATGTCGGGTGTCAGGGCGTCGTCGCGTGAGCGCACCGTCGAGTCGCACCACACCAGGTCGCCGACGCGCAGCCGGGTGGCGTCCGGACCGATGTGGAGGATCCGGCCCACGCCGCCGACGCCGGGCACGACAGGGGGCACGAGGGGGTAGTTGCGTCTGCCGCTGAAGACCTCGGCCGCGTAGGGTGCCACGCCGGCGGCGAGGACCTCGACCACCACCTCGCCGTCCCCGGCCTTGGGATCGGGCAGCTCCCGCACCGTGAGCGGGGCGCCGAACTTCGTCAGAACTGCTGCTCGCACGTGATGGCCTCCTGGTTCGTCCGTGCTCGTGGCATCGACGTTAGGAGCTGGACAGGCATGCGGGAAGCGATGATCCGGCATGTGTGGTATGCGTAGGCCGCATGGATATCTCCAGTGCGGGACTGCGGGTGCTGCGGCAGATCGCCGAGTCGGGCAGCTTCACCGCCGCGGCCACCCACCTCGGCTACACGCAGTCGGCCGTCTCACGCCAGGCCGCCGCCCTCGAACGCAGCGCCGGCGCCGTCCTGTTCGAGCGCCGTCCGGACGGGGTACGGCTGACCGCCTCCGGCCTGACCCTGCTGCGGCACGCCCACACGGTCCTGGCCTCGCTCGCGGAGGCCGAGCGTGAGCTCGCCGGCGCCGCCTCCCGGACCGAACGGGTGCGGCTGGGCGTCGTCATGAGCGCGGGAGCAGCCGTCCTGCCCGCCGCGCTCGCACGCCTGGCGGAGGCCGGCCCGCCCATCACGGTCACGACCAGCGAAGGCACCACACCCCGTCTGGTCCGGGCGCTGCGTGCAGGGTCGCTCGACCTTGCCGTGCTGACGTCCCGCCCGCCCCACCGGCCCTTCGACGGCGATGCGCCGCCCCTGCACGTCGAGACCGTCACCGACACCGAGCTGGTGGTGGCGGTGCCGTCGACCGGAGAGTTCGCGGGACGCACCACGGTGCACATCGCCGAACTGGCCGACGCCGGGTGGATCGCCGCCCCCTCGTCGAGAGCCGAACCGCTGCTCGGTGTCTGGCCCGGCCTGCCCGGACGGCCACGGATCGTCCACTCCGTAAGCGACTGGCTGACGAAACTCCACCTGGTCGCCGCAGGCTTCGGCGTGACGACGGTGCCCTCCCGGCTCTCGCCCCTGCTGCCGCCCGGGGTGAGTCTGCTGCGTGTGGACGGCGCACCACCCGAGATCCGCCGGGTCCTCGTGGCACGCCTGCCCGGTCGTCCCACCCCGGCGATCACGGCCGTCACCCGAGCCATCACGGCGACCGCCTGAACCAGGACAGGCGCTCGACGGCGCAAGCGGTTGCGTCGTGTCCTGCCGAGGGGCGGCTTGGCCTGGGCCGTGCGGCCGCGGGCCACGCGTATCGTGGGGCTCTCGTCCGAGCAAAGGCAGTGCGCACCGTGTTCCAGGAGACCCCCATCTACAGCCGACTCGTTGCCGAGCGAGGCGACATCGTCCAGCAGGTCCGCGGGGAAGCGGACCGTGTACGCCGCGACCTGGAGCAGGTCATGCGTGCTTCCTCCGGTCTCGGTCCGCTCTCCCGGCCGGTTCTCCCCGGTGGTGCCGTTTCTCCCCGAGTCCGGTGACTACCGGTAGCGGCAGCGGTACTTGAGTACACCTCGGCGTTCCGGCGTACGGTTCGCCAGGTTGGGGTCCGTGCCTGCTCCGACA